>NZ_JAXMIH010000002.1 GCF_034366625.1 Prosthecobacter sp. | reverse complement strand
CGGAGAACGGAACGGAGCATCGGAACGACGGATGGGCGTGTGAACCAGGGAGTCTCTTTCTCTGGTCAAAAATGGGGGGGGGTAAAAGATCGGGAAACGACGGTCCCCCTTTTTTACCACCCATCTTTTACCAGCCACGTTATTCGGGAGAACGGAACGGAGAACGGAACGGAGCATCGGAACGACGGATGGGCGTGTGAACCAGGGAGTCTCTTTCTCTGGTCAAAAATGGGCGGTAAAAGATCGGAAAACGGCGGTTCCCCTTTTTTACCACCCATCTTTTACCAGCCACGTTATTCGGGAGAACGGAAGCCGTCTCAAGGTCCAGCCTCCGGCTCTTCGGTCCGGTTGGAAGAACCACCGTCAACAACGGCAAACCACCGTCAACCATCCATTCTCCGAAGCAGAGCTTCTGCGAAGGATGAACCGCCAACGGCCTTCTCTCCCAGTCATCCTTCATCCTTCATCATTCCCCGTCCCGTCATCGCCCATCTGGAACTCATGCCGCTGCGGTTGAATCAGGGCAGCCGAGCGGCGGCAGCGTCAGCTCGATCTGCTGCTGAAGCTCCGGCGAGCGGGGCTGTTTTAAAGGAGCGCCTGGGCCTGGATAGTGCGTCGGTCAGACAGTTGCACACCGACCCCATTTCCTCTTCGATGAATGCGATCTCTTCGCCAAGCATGTGCTGCCGCATCTTCCCACCTGCCGCCTGAACGAACTCCAAGGCCGCCGCATGGCTGATCCAGTGACTCCGCTCACGACGGCGGAGAGGCGGTGAAGGCAGGGCTTGAAGAGGTGAGACGGGAGCGCGGAGACTCCTCTCCGCCGGTTCACGCCGCCGCCTGAGTTTCGTAGAAGTGCTCGAACACTGCCTCCACCTTCGCTTCGTAGAGCGGCTTGTCGTAGGCTCTGGGCAAACCTTCGTCGAGCGTGTCGGAGATCGCTCCTTTGACTTGGGCGCGCGGTCCGGCGCGCTTCTGCCAGTCGAGAGCCAACAAGCCCTGCACCTTCAGCAGGAGTTGCCGTGCCACCTTCTTCACTTCTTCGCGTTCGGCTTCGCTCAAGTTGGGCGCGGGACGGGTCAGAATGTCGAAGATGACCAGTTCGTCAGGCAGCATGTTCTCGCGGACGTGCCTTGTCTGTTCCTCGCTGAGTTCGCGGCTGAGCTTGAGGAGTTCCTCAAAGAGCTGGTCGATGTTGCGGCTGCCAGCGTTGTAGCTGGAGATCAGTTCCTCGAACTTCTGCTGGTAATCCATTCGTGTGCGGTTCAGGCGGATGATTTTGTCCAGCGTGGCGCGGATCGCGGCTTTGAGCTTTTCGATGTCGAGGTTCTTCTGCTTCGACTCTTTGAACTTCTTCGCCAGCGCTTCGAAATTGATGCGTGAGAGATCGATCACGCCATGCCGCGCTCCAGCGCTGCCTTCGGCGATGGTGAAACCTTCGGCACCGATGGATTCATCCAGCAAGTCGTTCAGCTTGCCCATGATCGGCGTGATGTCGGGCGTCTCGGTTTCACCGGTCTGCACTTTGATGGCATCCGCGAGTGTGGCGAGCAGCGAGCACATGCCGGCGAACTCGATGGCGGCCTTGTCGGGCTTCACCGCCTGATACAGCGTACGCACCAGCTTCTCATGGCCGAGGAATTGTTTTCGCAGTTCATCGGGAGAGATGAGCGCATCCACGGCCAGCTTGAGCAGGTTCAGTTTTTCCATGCCCTCGGCTTCGTGAATAGCGGTCAGGTTCACGCCCTGCGTCTGGCAGAACTCCGCCATGTCCTTCAAGGCGGCACGCAGTTGCGCCACCAGTTCTTTTTTGTCGCGCACGGGTGTCTTGCCGCCTTTGCCAGCGCCATAGATCGCCAGCGCTTTCTCCAGTGAGGCGAAGACGTTGGCGTAGTCCACGATCAGGCCGCTGTGCTTGCCGGGATAGACGCGGTTCGCACGCGCGATGGTCTGCATCAGCGAATGGTTCCGCATCGGCTTGTCGAGATAGATCGTCGAGCAGCTTGGGGCGTCGAAGCCGGTCAGCCACATGGCACAGACAAAGACGAGACTCAGCTCGTCCTTCGGATCTTTGAAGCGCTCGTCCAGCGCCTCGTCGTTCATGAGTTTGCGATGCGGCACGATGTCGATGCCCTTTGCCGCCATCTTGGCGATCTCGTTCTGCTCGCTGGAGACGATCACCGCCATCTCCGTGTGCTCCAACAAATCCAGCCTACGCTGCAATTCGCGCACCTTGTCGGCATCATAATCATCCTTCGCCTCGTCTTTGCGCTGACCTGGCTGCAGCGGTTTGGAGCGAGACAACTCCTCCAGCTCCTTCCAGACGCGTGTCTGTTCCGCCATCCAATGCTTCTGCACCTTCGCGTGCATCTTCAGCGCGGTGGCTTTGTCGATGCTTACCACCATCGCCTTGCCTTGGAAGCCACGGCCCAGGAAGTGGTTCACGATGTCCTTCGCCACCGTCTCCAGGCGGTCATCGCGAGTGATGAGGTGGTATTGCTTGCCCAGTTCCTGTTGCAGCTTTTCCTCGGCGTCCGCGCTCAGCTCGGCTTCCTCGATCAACGCATAGATGTCCTCGTTCAGGTCGGGATTGTCGAGATGCAGCTCCGGCGTGCGGTTCTCGTAGAACAGCGGCACCGTCGCGCCGTCCTCCACGGACTGCTGGAAGTCGTAGATGGAGACGTAATCGCCAAACACCTCGCGTGTCCGTTCCTCGCCCGCGATCAGCGGCGTGCCGGTGAAAGCCACAAAGATCGCGTTCGGCAGCGCTGCGCGCATGTTGAGCGCCAGCGTGTCATACTGGCTGCGGTGCGCTTCATCGGTCAACACGATCACGTCCCGCCGGTCCGTCAGCATCTCAGGCGTTTGGAACTTATGTACGAGCGTGAAGACGTAGCGGTGATTCCCGCGCAGCAGCTCGCGCAGATGTTCGCCGCTGCTGGCGTGGCAGATTTCGCCCTCGGCCTCGCTCACCGCACCGCAAGCTTTGAAGGTCGTGGCGATCTGCTCGTCCAGCTCCACACGATCCGTCACGATCACAAAGGTCCAGTCGCCCGGCACGGTGCGCAGGATCTTCTGGGAGTAGAACACCATGGAGAAGCTCTTGCCGCTGCCCTGCGTCTGCCAGAACACCCCGCCGCGCCCGTGGCCTTCCGTGCGGGCCTTCAGGCTGGCGGCGATGGCGTTGTTCACGCCGAGGAACTGATGGTTCTGCCCCACGATTTTGACCAGCCCGGCCTTATGCTCGGAGAAGAGAATAAAATTCTCCACCAGATCCAGCAGACGCGTCTTGTCGCAGGTGCCGCGAATCATCACCTCCAGGGAAACCCGGCGCGGCTCGTCCTCGCTGGCGATGCGCTTCCACTCAAAGAACCGCTCCCAGTCCGCCGTCAGCGATCCCACGCGGCTGTCCGTGCCGTTGCTGGCGATCATGAGCGCATTGCCCCAGAACAGCGCCGGGATGTCCGCCTTGTAGCAGGTCAGGTTGTCTGAGAAAGCCTGCTGCGCGGGCACTCCCAACTTTTTCAGCTCTACCACCACTAGCGGCAGCCCGTTGACGAAGCCGATCAAATCCGGCCGCCGCAGGTAGAGCGGCCCTTGGATGGACATCTGGCTCACCAGCAGGAAATCATTCGCCTCTGGGTTCTCCCAATCGATCACCCGCACCCGCTCCGGCTTCTGCCCCCCGCGTTCTCTGTCCGGCACGCTGACCTTGATGCCCTGCTTCAAAAGCTCATGTAGCTCCCGGTTCGCCGCGGCTGGACTCATCGCCGAGCGGTTCCGCGTCAGCTCATCCATCGCCGAGGTGATCGCCTCCGGTGGCAGCGTGGGGTTGAGCCGCTCCAAAGCCGTGCGCAACCGCCCGGTGAGCACAGCTTCCGATTTCACCATCCGTCCGAGCGTACCGCTGACGCCAAAAGTCTCCTCTGCTGCCGACACCGTCTCCCAGCCAAGATCCTCAAACAGCCCGATGGCGGGCTGCTCGACGAGTTGGTCTTCGGTGTAGGCGTGGGGCATCCCGTTTAACTGGTTACTTCTTTAACGAATTCATCAAGCGTAGAGCTGATCTCGTAGTCATAGAGGTCCAAAGCACGCAGCACACGATAGACTTCACGAATTTCATCTGGACTGAAGGCAAGGTGACGAAAAACTTCTCTTTCGATCAGACGCATATTGTCCCTGACCGACTCGTTGTGATTCTTGATGAGTTCACTAATTCGCGCACGCTCCTCCTTGTTTGGATGCTCATTAGCCGTAGCCGTTAGGACAGCATGTTCCGCCGTCACGATATTCTTTGCAAAAACGCTGAGACTCCGAATGAATTTGCTGTCCGATGTGAGCGGCACTCGCCGCTTTTCCGCCATAATGTCAAACACATCGTCTGTTTGATAAACCGAGTTCAAA
The DNA here is from genome assembly GCF_034366625.1 of Prosthecobacter sp. Lineage (NCBI taxonomy): Bacteria > Pseudomonadati > Verrucomicrobiota > Verrucomicrobiia > Verrucomicrobiales > Verrucomicrobiaceae > Prosthecobacter > Prosthecobacter sp. The sequence goes on along the minus strand of NZ_JAXMIH010000002.1, from coordinate 23,813 downwards.
TACCACAACAGAAATGAAGATTTCAACCATGCGGTGAATCCCAATGTCATCTCTTCGTCAGCTTTGGTTCCGAGTCCGTGTTCGGCTGATAGTTTTACCTCAAACACAGGGAATGGTGCATGGACAACCATCTGTCTTTTAGCGTAGATTGCGCCCCCCTCAGGAAACACCAACACAGAGTTTGGTCCGGCTGATTCTCCACCCTCCGCCTTTCGACCACGATAGTTGAAAATCGGCGCACTAAATCGGTAGTAATCTCGCTGTTCATTTTGTCTGCCGCCCTTCAAATCCCCCGACCTAATCTGGATGAAATCCCCGTCCGCGTAGCCGTTCAGGCACCCAAAGTCATCTCTAAGCGAGGAAGGGTAATTGGGATCGAGCATTTTGAATTCAAAAGGACCACACCTGTTCCGAGACAGCAACGGCTCAAGACGCGCAGAAATCGCCATCGCTGGAAACGCATTCGAGACGCGGATGAGATGAGTCGAGGCTGATTCAAGTGCTTTTTGCTTGGTCTTTCCCACACGTTGGTAATGGACTTTCGCAACAATTTGTTCGATGCGCCAGGCTGGAGCCGGTTGAGGTTTTGGACCATCTACAACCCAGCAAATCCCGTCTAACAGCCGTAATTTTGAGTTGCGGTTAATAGAAATGAAATATCGCTGGCGAGAGGTGCTCTGATGAAATTGCGAAATCGTGAAGCTGAATTTTTCGTCAGGGTCCAGGTCATTCTGCAAATCCTGAAATAACGCAGAGATTTGCTCAGCAATGCGGCTGGTCTCATCAGCTATATTGAAAAGGTTTAACCGAATAAGCGCATCGCCGGAGTTTAGAATCCCGCAAAGTGCCCGCGCCAGATCCTTCCGCATACCCGTTTCGATTTCGAGTTTATTGGTGAAGTCAAACACCACTTGGGGCCGGTCTTTCACGAAGCGTTCTAAACGCTCCTCTACAAACTCGTGAGAGCAGCGAACGCGACTAGGATCAATGAGGCCACTTCTCAAGACGTCAAAGTCGAGTGGCTTGCTTTCCGTTAGAATTGAGAATTGCGAGGCGGGTTTGATGTTGGGGGCACCGTGGTAGTCCGAACATTGAATAAACCCTAGCGGGGCTTTTCGTTTGTAGGTGTTATCAGTGACGGTCTGGCTGATATGTTTAACTGTGTCAGGATTTGAAAATTGAGCAGCCACTACCCGTTCGTCTCTGAAAAGTTCCACACGTGCCGCCCCTTTTCCGAGTTCTTCCCATGCTCCTTTTGAAGTTTCCACATGCGGCAAGATGCAAAAGAAGCGATCACCGAACCGAGATGCCGCCAAGTCCAGCAGCGCAACGACTGACTGCTTGGAGCATTTTTTGGGATCTCCCCGCTGCACAGCTTCGCCTAAGTCCAAGTCGTTGGTCAAAAAGTCAGTCACTTGGGAAACAACGCAGTCGTCAAATAGAAGAATGACGTGAATGTTTGGGTAGGCGGTAATTTCAACTCCTGGAAACACGAGAAGCCTTTCAAACCGCTCGACCTCGCACTTTAGATCATTCACGACTGACGAACTGTCGTCGCGTGCGGCCATCAAACGATAAGTTTCCTTCGCGGCATCCAATTGTCGGCGGTATTCCAAGTAGCCGTTGATAGTGTTGTGATCCGTGATGGCTATCGCATCAACTTCCTCATCCACGAACGCCTTAACCAATTCGGCGTAGCCGCGAACAGATTTATTGCCAAGGAAGTCGATGGACGCTGGGCTGTGAACGTGAAGATCAAGCTTTAGGGAGTGTTCTTTGATTTTCATAAGGTCAATCAGTTGATTTCTATATTCATCTCACCCGACAGCAGACGCGGCAGCAGCAGGTCGCGGGTGCGGCGGAGGATTTGGATTTGGCGTTGGAGGGTGGAAGCCTGTTTTTCTAACGTTTCGGCAAGCTCACAGAACTTCGTGAGTAGCGCAGCGGGCGGAACTGCCACTTCCAAAGTGTAGGCTTGGTTGCGGCTAAGGCCGGGAACAGCGGCATCACTGTTGATGAAGTTGAGCGTTGGCAGGACGTAAAATAGGAACCGCAGCGGCAGCGCAGAGGTGACGAAGTAAGCCGTGTCGATCACGAAGAAGTCTCCATCACACCAGAAGACGCTTCCGACGTTGCCCTTTCGTCCGACAATGATTCCCGGGCCCTTCACCAGACTGGTGTCGTGTGAGCCCACTTGCCCGCTGGAACCGAATACTGGAAACTCACCTTCCCGGCGGTCTTCCTTCTTCAATGCCTTACCGTAGTTGAGTTCGACGATGTCGCCGAGCTTCTTAACCTCCCAGCCCTGCGGGATGTCGCCGAGGGCGGAGGGGACGCGGGGGACGGATTCGTGGCCGGGGAAGCGGAAGTGGACGAACCACTCGCGGTAGAGGGCGCGGGCCATGTCCTCCAGCAGCCGGATGCGCCGCTGGCTGTTCTCGATCAGCTCGTCGTAGGCCGACAGGATGCCCGCGATGCGGCGTTGGGCGGGGAGCGGAGGAAGTGGAATTTCAATCTGCCGCAAGTTTCCTTGTGAGAGCTTTGGCTGTGCTGCGCCCGTGACGTATGGTTTGATATCCGCGTTGTTCAGGCAAGCGAGGAGGAATGTGTCATCCGCAACGCCGGGTTTCCCACGCAGAATGTGGGCATGGTTGTTTACCCAAAACTTTCCGTCTGCGAACAGTGCGAGCGGAAGCTTCTTGCTGTTCAGGTTCTCCCCATCCTCGGCGACAAGGATGTAGCGTCCGTCGAAGATGTAGCCGTCAATATGGTCGATGATTCCTTGCGCACCGTAATACGGGTAGATGCCTTGCCGCTGCTGCCGCTCTCCGCTGTTGAGGGGCACGCGCTGAGTATCGAACAGCTCGATTACATCGCCGAGCTTCGCAGTCTGCCAATCATCGCTGCCATTTTTCGCCATCGTCATGCGTCCAGAATTTCGGCCATGTTGTTGGCGATGGTTTGCTCCAGTTCGCGGGCCTGGGCGTTGAGTGTTTCGAGCTCTTCGTTCCAAGTTTGGAGCTGGGTCTTAAACTCCGCATCCGTGACACTTTCACCGGGAGCCGCTCCGACATAGCGGCCCGGGCTTAATGCCCAGCCTTGCTCCTCGATCTTGTCATGCGAAGCCGACATGCAGAGACCCAGCACGTCTTGATAATGCGGCTTGGAACCAAACAGCTCTTCGATCTTCTCCTGCGTTTCTTTTCCGCCGAGCGTGTAATCTGGTTTTTCTCCACGATACAGTCGCACAACGTTCGCCATGAAGCTGATCTGCGCATCAGTCCAGTCGCGGTGGGCACGATCTACTTGGCGGTAAATGTGTCGCGCATCGATGAAGAGCACCTGCTTGGCACGCGGCGTCTTGGCTTTGCCTCGATCAAAAAACCACAACATGCACGGCAGCGTGACGGTGTAGAACATCTTGGGGCCGACAGCGACCATGACATCGACGGCTCCGGCTTCGATGATTTTCTGCCGGATGTCTTTCTCGGAACCGGAGGCGGTTTCAGCTCCCGATGCCATGACGAAGCCGGCGCGGCCTTTCTCATTGAGCGCCGAATAAAAATCCTGAATCCAGAGGTAGTTGGCGTTGTCGGTGCGCGGCAAGCCGAAGGGGTAGCGGCGACCCGGGCCGGCCTCGGCGCTGAGGCGTTCCTTGTCCACCTGGCTGACGTTGAAGGGCGGATTGGCACAGACGAAGTCGAAGCGACCCGTGCTCTTGTGCAGGTCTTCGTAGTAGGTGTTGCCGTGTTTGATGTCACCTTCCAGGCCGTGGACTGCCAAGTTCATGCGCGACACTCGCACCGTGGCATCCACACGCTCCTGCCCATGGATGCTGAGCTCGCCGTTGGGGTTCAGCTTATGAGCCTGCACGAAACGGGCGCTCTGCACGAACATGCCACCGGAACCGCAGGCGGGATCGAGGATGCGCCCGCGAAACGGCTCCAAGATCTCGACAATCAGCCGGACGATGCTCAGAGGCGTGAAGAACTCGCCGCCCTTCTGCCCCTCGCTCATGGCGAAGGTGCCGAGGAAGTATTCATAGATCTTCCCGAAGGCGTCACCCTCCAGGTCGGCGGGGATGGTGGAAAGGGTTTTCAGCAGGTTGCTGAGCAGGAGGGAATCGAAGATTTGAAAGCCCTTCGGCAGCACGCCCGCCATGTGAGGATTATCTCGCTCGATAGCCTTCATGGCCTCGTTCACCGCCTTGCCAATGTCCGTGCCCTCCGGGAGCTGGAGCAGCTCCGCAAAGCGAGCGCCCGCTGGCAGGTAGAGCACGTTTTGCTCAATGTAGGAAGCCGGGTCATCCACCTTGGACCCGCGACGCGAGGACGCGCTGGTCTTTTCCAGCTCCGCCCGCCGCACCATGAACCGCACCTCCGCAAAGCGCAGGAAGATGAGCCCCAGAATCGGCTCCGAGTAGTCCGACTGCTTCAGCCCAGCCCCGGCCCAGAGCTGATTCGCCGCCGACCAGAGCCGCTTCTCCAAGGTATCGGTGGCGAGGTCTTTTTCAGGCGGGGCAATCCAGATCATGTGGGCAAAGGGAGACGCGTAAAGGTTTTGCCGATTTAACGCGGAGATGAATCCGAAGGCAAGGATTGCCGGATGCTGGCAGCTCGATTCTTGAGGCTGGAAACTGAATGCGGCAAGGAGTGCCTACGGAACACGCGGAACACGCGGAACCCACGGAAACCGGAGTGTCTTTGCCTTGAGACTTCCGTGCTTTCGGTGTGTTCCGTAGGCCATGTGACTTCTGGCTGCCTGAAGGGGATGGATTGGTGGTGGCCTCTTTACAACCCGCCGGGCCGCTGCTGGCGGTAGCGTTCGAGGCGGTAGGTGGAGCGGTGGAGCGGTGGAGCGTGGCTGGGAAAGGATGAGAGGGCCTTGAATATTGAAATTTACTTACACATTCAAGCTTGTTTGGCGGGCTTTTTTTGGGCTTATTTTCGAGCAGGTGGCCAGTTGGCCCCCTTTGAATCTTGTTTTTTTACTGACTCAACCCATGAAAACACCTGATATAACCCATCCTGACGGCCGCTACCGCGCCACCGATTTCATCGGCCAGGCGATCATCTTCTGGCGGGGCGTGCGGCGGATGACGCAGAAGCAACTGGCCCTGGCGGCCCATGTGTGTGACTCCGCCGTGAAACGCCTGGAGGCAGGCCGGAAACGGGGCGGCTGGATGGTGACGCTGGAACAGCTCTGCCTGGGCATGCGCATCAAGCTGGTGGAGCTGATGGCCGTGGCCGAGCGGCTGGCGGAGGAGGCGATGGCGTGGGCGGCGCGAAAACCGCAGGACAGGAACCCGCCCTGCGGGGCTTCCTAAAAAAGCCGCCAAGGTGGCCAGTTGTTTCTTCGCCAAAACGGCGCGGCGGTGCTGGAATAAGCGGCGATGAAACGCACGCCCTGCCACTCCGAGCACCTCACGGCCCTGGCCCGTCTGGATGCTGGATCGGCTGGGAGGACGACTGGCTCGTCCAGTGAATTGATTTTCTCGTCCAAAGAACTCTCTGACTCGCCCAAGGAACTGATTTTCTCAGCCAGAGAACTCTCTGGCTCATCCAGTGAATTGATTTTCTCAGCCAAGGAACTCTCTGGCTTATCCAGTGAATTGATTTTCTCGTCCAAAGAACTCTCTGGCTCGTCCAGTGAATTGATTTTCTCAGCCAATGAATTCTCTGGCTCATCCAGTGAATTGATTTTCTCAGCCAAGGAACTCTCTGGCTCGCCCAATGAATTGATTTTCTCAGCCAAGGAACTCTCTGGCTCGCCCAATGAATTGATTTTCTCAGCCAGCGAATTCTCTGGCACGTCCAAAGAAGCCCAAGAGTGGGCTTTTGATCCTAAGAATCATGCGGTGCATCGCGGGCCTGAGAGGGCCAGGCATGTCTCCATGACAACCCTTTCCCGGAGGGCTGGGTGATGGCGCTGTGGAACAGCGGCGTCACCTGGAATTCTGGAATCCTGTGGTCCCCCTCGGCTCCTCCTCCGCCGGTGCTGATCACGCTCGCAGAAACAACCAAACGAACCAAACACATGAAACGCAAATTCTATTATCCTAGCAAGGTGGCCGAACAGTCCCCCTGGCACTTCAACTACAGCGACCAGCTCATCGTACACGGCGTGAACATCGGGCTGGTGCTGGGAGACGTCACCGCCAGCGTCAATGACTCCCGCCATCTGGGTTATGCCACCGGTGCGTGGCTCAACAGTGTGCGCGAGTTCGGCCCGGGCTCGACGGGACAGGTGGAGGTGCTGAAGTACGGCACTGGCGCGACACCCTTCACCCTGCCGGAGTTCCTGCCCCCTGCCCCGCCCGCCGGGCTGACGGCGGTGCTGCCGGGCGCGCTGGCGCGCCTTTTCCGCTTTGTGGGCATGATCAAGAGCGCGCCGGGCTACACGGAGGGCATCGGCCTGCTGCTGGGCGTGGTGGGCGAGGAACTGCCGCCGCCGCCGCCGGGTGGTGGCGTGCCGCGCATCAGCCTGCTGCTCAATCAGGTGCCGGAGCAGCAGCAGGTGCTGTTGAAGTTCTTCAAGGATGGCCACCAGGGCCTCTGGATCGAGAGCCGCCGCAACGGCGGTGCCTGGGAGTTCCTGACCATCTCGACCAAGAGCCCCCACATCGACACCCGCGCCCTGCTGGTGGCCAACCAGGCCGAGGTGCGCGAGTACCGCGCCATGTTCTGGGACGCCGGACAGCCCAATGGCGACTGGTGCGATGTGGCGAAGATCACGGTGAGCCCGTAGCGAAGCAAAAGCTGAAAGCTGAAATGCTGAAAGCTGAAATCCAAAGAGGAAAGCTGAAATTCTGAATAAGAGCTTTCTCATTTGCCATCGCCCTCCGGCGCTGCCCTGCGGGCTGCCTACGGCAGGCTGTCTCGCTCCGCTCGGCTCTGCTTTCTGCTTTCCCATTTCTACTCTCAGCTTTTCCCCCCTCCCCTCTCTTCTATAGCTCCGCCAGCACTCAGAAGCTCCGCACCGCACTCCACACGCCCTTTCGAGGACGAGTTCGAGTAGGAGGACGAGAACGATGCAATCGCCAATCACTGTGACACTCCCAACCAAGCACCAAGCACCCTGAACTTTGAAACCTGACCGCACAGGGACTGTGCGGACCACTATGTTCGACCCCACTCTTCCTCAAGCCGGCACCGAGATCGACGCGGTGCAGATGCGCGGACAATTGAACGGCCTCAAGGATCTACTCCTACTCCGCCTCCCTTTTTGGTCGTCTTTTGGCTCAAGCTTCAGGGAGTAGGAGGAGGAGTAAGAGGAGGAGGACGAGAACGAGCCTGCCAGTCGCCTCAGCTCAGTATTTCAGCTTTCAGCTTTCTCATTTGACTCCCTCGTGCCTCACACTCGTGTCGCCCTCCGGGCTTCGCTACGCTCAGTCGGTCTCGCAGCCCGCCAGGCTGCTCGGCTCAGCTTTTCAGTATTTCAGCTTTCAGCTTTTCTTCCTATGTTCGACCCCACTCTCCCTCAAGCCGGCACCGAGATCGATGCGGTGCAGATGCGCGGGCAGTTGAATGGCCTCAAGGATCTCATTGATGCCATTCAAACCATCAGTGCCGCCATCGTCGATGGCACGAACACGCTGCCGACGGGCACTCCGGCCCAGGTGACCCTCGATGTGACCGACGGCACGCTGCACTTCATTTTTGGCATCCCCACCGGCCCGCAGGGTGAGACGGGCAGCAACGGCAGCGATGGCAGCCAGGGCCCGCCGGGCATCCAGGGCGAGCAGGGGCCGCCGGGCGCTCCCGGCGAGGTCTCGCTCCAGCAGCTCACGGACGCCATCGCCACCAGCAGCAGCAACAGCAACGCCGTGGCCACGCTGGGGATGACGGTGAGCGACCCGCCGACGCAGGCGGAGGTGCAGCAGATCGCGAACAAGGTGGATGAGTTGATTGGGGTGTTGAGGAGGTGAGGACTGAAAAGCTGAAAGGCTGGAAGGCTGAAAGGCTGAAAAACTGAAATGGGAAAGCAGAGCCGAGCAGCATGGCGGGCTGCGAGTCAGACTGAGCGAAGCGAAGCCCGCAGGGTGAGATGAGCGTGGGGCGCGAACGAATCAAAGCTGAAAGGCTGAAAGGCTGAAAGGCTGAAAGGCTGAAAGGCTGAAAACTGAAAAGCTGAAATGGGAAATGGGAAATGGGAAATGGGAAAGCAGCAGCACCTGAGGAGGAGGCAAATGAGAGAGCTGAAAAACTGAAAATGGGGAGGCTGAGATCAGATCAGAATTTCAGCTTTCTACTTTCCCATTTCAGCTTTTCAAAAAGCTGTCCCCGCTCCTTGATCCCGCCGGATCGAACTTACAAAGTCCTGACTTAACGCTGTATGACAAATATAGAAAGTCGTGTCAGAATTGGAAAAGATGCCAATCTTGCGCTTCAATCTTGCGAATCTCAGCCTCCCCAGACGGTTTTTTCCGGCTTTGGGCGGGGGTTTGATGGTGCTGGTGCTCATGCTGCCTGCGGTCGCTCAAGAACTGCGGTTGGACGTTCGGCCTGTGACCCAGGGTGCGGAGATGCGGCTGAACGAAGCGCTGGCGGGGCGGCCCGCCGCACGGGTGACGCGGCTGGACTTTCTGCTCTCCGGGCTGGCGTTGAAGAAGAAAGACGGCCCCTGGCTGGAGTCCCTGGACTGGTTTGCCTATGTGAGCGCCGCCTCAGGCCGCATGACCGCCAAGGGCAGCGGCATACCGGAAGGCGAGTACACGGGCATCCGCTTCCGCATCGGCGTGGATGAGACGGTGAACAAGGCGGACCCGAACCGCCATGCGCCGGATCACGCGCTGAATCCGCAGGTCAACGGCCTGCACTGGGGCTGGATGGGCGGCTACATTTTTCTGGCGCTCGAAGGCCGTTTCCAGAATGGCGGCAAGGAGGACGGCTTCTCCTATCACGTGGCCAATGCGCCGCAGTTGATGACGGTGGAACTGCCGGTGGCATTTCGTGGCGGGCGTCCGCTGACGCTGGCGCTGGATCTGGATGTCACGCGCGTGCTCAAGGGAATCGACTTTGCCAAGGACGGCACCTCGACGCACTCGCGTGCAGGCGATCCGCTGGCGGCAACCTTGAAGACCAACCTCGAGCAGGCCTTCCGCGTGCGTGGCGTGAACTACGATGTGTATCAAACCCCGGCGTTTACCGAGACACCCGCCCCCTTCCCCGCTGGCACGCATCCGCTGACGCCCGCGATCACCCAGCGCTTCCCGCAGGTGAAACTGCCTGCTGACAATCCGCTGACCGAGGAAGGCGTGGCGCTGGGCCGCCAGCTTTTCCACGACAAGCGGCTTTCGATCAACGGCACGCAGTCCTGCGCGTCGTGCCACGATCCAAAAAATGCCTTCGCTGATCCGCGTCGCTTCAGCCTCGGCGCACAGCAGCAGCCGGGCAAACGCAACGCCATGCCGTTGTTCAACCTGGCCTGGCATCCAGGCTTCTTCTGGGACGGCCGCGCTGCCACGCTGCGCGAGCAGGTGCTCATGCCGATCCAGGACAAGAACGAGATGAACGAGACGCTGCCGAATGTCATCGCGAAACTCGATGCGGACCCGGAATGCAAGACTGGCTTTGCCAAGGCCTTTGGCTCCGCCGGGATCACTGCGGAGCGCCTGGCGAAGGCGCTGGAACAATTTCTGCTGACCTTCATCTCGCAGGAATCACGCTTTGACCGGGCCGCGCGCAAGGTGGCGGAACTCGCCGAGAATGAGAAGCGCGGTCTGCAGCTCTTTGTGACCGAGTTTGACCCCAAACGCGGCCTGCGTGGCGCGGACTGCTTTCACTGCCACGGCGGCACGTTGTTCACGAGCCAGGCTTTTGCCAACAACGGCCTCGAACTCGCCGCTGATGACATTGGCCGCATGGCGGTGACGAAGAACGCGGCGGACCACGGCAAGTTCAAGACGCCGAGCCTGCGCAACGTCGCGCTCACCGCGCCCTACATGCACGACGGGCGCTTCGCCACGCTGGAGGCAGTGGTGGAGCACTACAGCGGCGAGGTGCGCCGCTCGTCCACGCTCGACCCCAATCTCGCCAAGCATCCCGAGGCTGGCATCCAACTCAACGCGCAGGAAAAGGCCGACCTCACGGCCTTTCTCAAAACACTGACTGACGAAACCTTCGTCAGTCCCGAATCCGCCCCTGCCACACAATGAAACGCCTGCTCCTCGCCACGCTGCTCATGGGAACCACCGCGCGCGCGGACGTCCTGAGCCACGAAGAAAGCGATGTCCTCGCCGCCGAAGCCGCACGCCTCGCGCCTGCCGCCGGCCCGACCGCCACGCAGATGCTGCCGCCGGTGCCCGCGCAGTATTCGACGCTGGGATTGTGGAGTTCCGTCATCGCCTGGACACCACACATCCCGGTGACCTGCGCGCAGCTTCCTGACGGCCGCCTGCTGACCTTTGCCTCCAGCCAGCGCACCACGTTCCCGGTCGGCAATGCCACTTACGCAGCCACCTGGGACTACCGCACAGGCGCCTTCGTAGAAATCAACAACACGCGGCACGACATGTTCTGCGGCGGCGTTTCCCTGCTCAAGGACGGCCGCCTGCTGGTGAACGGCGGCAACAACACCATCCGCAAATGCAGCCTCTTCGACTGGCGCACGAATGCCTGGAGCGCGGCGCCGGACATGCAGGACCCACGCTGGTACAACACCAGTGTGGCCCTGCCGAACGGCACCATCTTCACCGCCTCCGGCTCCGGCGGCAGCGACACGGCGGAGCGCTGGCAGGAAAGCAGCGGCTGGACGCGCCTGACCGGCATCAACTGGGCGCTCGCGCACAGTGAGGGCGGCTTTGAATCCATCTGGCATCCGTTTCTTCACGTCGCACCGGACGGCCGCATCGCGCATACCGGACCCACGCACACGATGCACTGGGTCGATCCGACGGGCGGCGGCCAGTTCATCAGCACCAGCGCCACCGTTCCCGGCGCCTACTATCCCAAAGACGGCGCGGTGGTGATGTTTGACACCGGCAAAATCCTCCACTCCGCCGGCCGCACCAACGGCGGCGGCGCCTCCAATCTCGCCTACGTCATCGACATCAACGGCAGCACGCCAGCGATCACGCAGACCGGCAGCCTCACCCATGCGCGCACCTTCGCCAACGGCGTGGTGCTGCCCAACGGCGAGGTCATGGCCATCGGCGGCAACAGCTCGCAGGAAAAATTCAGCGACAACGACAGCGTGATGACGCCGGAAATCTGGAACCCCGTCACCGGCCAGTGGCGCACTGCCGCGAACATGCAGGTGCCGCGGAATTATCACTCGCTGGCCGTGCTGCTCCCCGATGGCCGCGTGTGGTCCGGCGGCGGCGGCCTGAGCGGCAACTCCGCCGACCATCGGGACGCGCAGGTTTACACGCCTGCGGCGCTGTACCATGCCGATGGCACCCTGGCCGCACGCCCCGCCATCACCGAAGCGCCCGCCGCCATCGGTCCCGGCCTCACGTTCAACGTGCGTGCCACCGCCGGCCTGAGCCGCTTCACTTTCATCAAGCTCACCTCGCTGACCCACAGCGTCACCAGCGACCTGCGCTTCCTCAATCTGCCGTTCACACAGACCAGCCCCGGTGTTTATGCCGTCAACGCGCATGCCAACATCAACGTGATGACGCCGGGGCACTGGATGCTCTTCGCCATCGCACCGAACGGCGTTTACTCCGTCTCGCGCATCATCCAGGTCGATCCGGCCATCACTTACGCACTGAGCAGTCCAGGAGATCAAACCGGCACGGCGGGCACGGCCATCACCCCCGTCACGATGAACGCCACAGGCTATCAGCCTGCCACCACCAGCTTCAGCGCCAGCGGTCTTCCAGCAGGACTCGCCATCCATGCCGGCAGCGGCGTCATTTCCGGCACTCCTGCCGCCACAGGCGTCTTCAATGTCACCATCACCGTCAATGACGGCATCAAACCGGCGTCATCCACCACGTTTGCATGGACCATCTACTCCGCGCTCACGCTTTCGCCCTTGAGCCATGCTCCGGTGCCGGTGGGCACCGCCATCACCTTCACCGCCAGCTCGACCGGCGGTCTCAATCCGCAGTACAAGTGGAACTTCGGCGATGGCTCGGCCGAAACGGCCTTCAGCAGCAGCAACACGATCACACAGACCTTCAGCCCGCCAGGACGTTATCTCGTCACGCTCACCGCACGCGACGACACGGGCCGCGAAGTCACCACCAGCTTCCGCCAGGCCGTTCATGCGGCGCTCACCGCAGCACCACCCGCCGTTTCCAGCAGCATCGCCTATCAGGTCCGCAGCGGTGCGAATGCACGGCTCTGGGTGGTGAATCCCGACCAGGACAAGGTGACCGTGTTTGACGCCGTGACACGCGCACGCAGCGGCATCATCACCACCGGCAAGGGCCCGCGCAGCATCGCCATCGCGCCCGACGGCCGTGCCTGGGTGGTGAACAGCGAGAGCGGCAGCATCACCATCATCGGCACGAATCTCGCCGTCGCCCAGACGGTTCCGCTGGCGCGCGGATCACGTCCGTATGCCATCGTGTTTGATCCGGCCGGAACGAACGCCTACGTCTCCTTGCAGGACACCGGCCGCGTCGTGAAGATCAATCCGGCCACGCCCACGCAGATCGCCGCCACCGCGACTGTCGGCAGCGACGTGCGGCATCTTTCCATCAGCGCCGATGGCACGAAGGTTTTTGCCACGCGTTTCATCACACCGCGGCTGCCCGGCGAGGAAACGGCCCATGTCATCACACAGCAGGGCTCGATGAAGTTCGGCGGCCAGGTCGTGGTGATCACTGCGGCAAGCATGAGCGTCGCCAAGACGATCATTCTCGAACACAGCAACGATGAGGACAGCTCCATCACCGGACGTGGCATTCCAAACTATCTCGGTCCTGCCGTGCTCAGCCCCGATGGCATCAGCGCATGGGTGCCGTCGAAGAAGGACAACATCAAACGCGGCATGCTGCGCGATGGCAGGCCGCTCACCCACGACAGCACCGTGCGCAGCATCACCTCACGCATTGATCTGACCACGGAGGCCGAAGATTTCGCCGCGCGCATTGATTTCAACGACGCCGGCATCGCCAGCACCGCCGCCTACGAGCGCACCGGCATGTATCTCTTCACCGCGCTCGAAGGCAGCCGCGAGGTCGCGGTGGTGGATGCGTGGGGAAAGCGCGAACTGCTGCGTTTCACCGCCGGGCGTGCACCGCAGGGCGTCATCACCTCGCCCGATGGCCGCACGCTTTACGTGCACAACTTCATGGACCGCACGGTGACCGTTCACGATGTCAGCGCGGTTCTCAACGGAGCCGAAACCGCGCCCACACTCACGGCCACGCTGAACTGCATCACCACCGAGAAGCTCACCGCCGCAGTTTTGAAAGGGAAACAGTTCTTCTACGATTCACGCGACCCGCGCATCGCCCTCCAGCAGTATGTCAGTTGCGCCACCTGCCACAACGACGGCGGACAGGACGGCCGCGTGTGGGATTTCACCGGCTTTGGTGAAGGATTGCGCAACAACATCTCCCTCAAAGGCCATGGCACGCACGGCCCCGTTCACTGGACCGGCAACTTCGACGAGATTCAAGATTTTGAAGGTCAGATGCGTGGTTTCGCCGGCGGCCTCGGTCTCATGAGCGATGCGAATTTCCACGCCGGCACACGCAGCCAGCCGCTGGGCGATCCCAAGGCCGGACTCAGCGCTGATCTCGATGCCCTCGCCGCCTATGTGACCTCCCTCACCACAAACGGCAGCAGCCCGAGCCGCAACAGCAACGGCACGCTCACCGCCGACGCGGTCGCAGGCCAGCAGATCTTCCGTGCGCAAAACTGCGCCGCCTGCCACAGCGGCACGCGCTTCACCAACAGTGCGCTCCATGTCTTGCGCGATGTCGGCACGATCAAACCGAGCAGCGGCAGGCGCCTGAACACCACGCTCCCCGGCTTCGATGTTCCAACGCTGCGCGGACTCTGGAACACCGCACCGTATTTGCACGACGGTTCCGCCGCGACTCTTGCCGATGCGGTGCGCGCTCACCAGGGGGTGCTTCTTACAGACGCCCAGCTCTCTCAAGTCGTGTCCTTTCTCTCTCAAATTGACGACGCAGTCGTGAGTGCGCCCTCACCGTTGAACATTGTGCTCGCCACGGCCAGCAGCACCGTGAACACCACCTTCCCTGTCACCGGGGTCTTGAGCGAAGCGGCCACGGGTTTCACCGCCGCCGACATCAGCATCACCGGTGGCACGATCAGTGGTTTCGCGATCACCGGAATGAGTTTCAGCTTCAATGTGGGTCCGCTGGCCGCGAATGTGCGCATCGAGATCGCCGCGAATGTGATGACCGATGCCACCGGACTCGGCAACCTCGCCTCCAACGTGTTGAACCTCACCAACACCAGCGATGTGACCCGACCCGTGATCACGCTGGCCACCACAGAAAGCAACGTGAGCGCCGCCTTCGACGTGAGCCTCACCTCCAGCGAAAACATCCTTGGTCTGACCGCCGGTGATTTCACGGTGACCAATGGCACCGCCTCCAACGTCACCGGCAGCGGATCGAACTTCAGCGCCACCATCACACCGAACGCCGCAGGCAGCGTGACGGTGTTGCTTCCCGCCGAAGCTGTCGCAGATGCCGCCGGCAATGGCTGTGTGGTTTCCAACACCTTGAGCGTCACATTCACACCTGCGGACACCCTCCAACCCACCGTCACGCTCGCCACCGCATCAACGAACGTCAGCGCCGCTTTCCAAGTGACCGCCACGTTCAGTGAAAATGTTTCCAGCGTCGCCTTGAGCGACTTCATCGTCACGAATGGCAGTGTTTCCTCCCTCAACGGCAGCGGAAGCGCTTACAGCGTGACCGTGACGCCGATGACCAACGGCAACGTCACGATCCAACTGCCCGCGAATGCCGCGAGCGACGCCGCAGGCAACACCAGCAGCACCTCCAACACCTTGGATGTGATTTACACCACCACCGCCGATCCTGTGCCAAGCGTTCTGCTTTCAACAGCATCCAGCAACATCGCCGGCAGCTTCACCGTGAACGCCCAGTTCAGTGAAAACGTCACCGATGTCAGCGAAGCCGATTTCATCGTCACCAACGGCCACGTCACCGGCCTCAGCGGCAGCGGCTCGCTCTGGATCGCGACCATTCAACCTGCCACCACCGGCGATGTGACGGTGCGCATGCCTGCCAACGCCGCCCAGGACAGCTCGGCGCAGGGCAACAGCGCCTCCAACACACTCACCGTGTCCTTTGCTCCCTCCGCAGCCTTTGCCGCGAAGATCAATTTCCAAAATGCCGGTGCACCGAAACCCAATGGATACGTGGCGGACAACGGCGCTGTCTTTGCCGTGCGCAACGGTCTTGAGCACGGCTGGAACATGGATCACAGCAAGCAGGGCCGCGATCGCAACGCCGTCAGCGACCAGCGCCAGGACACGTTCATCCGCATGAGAACCGGCGCCAGGTGGGAGATCGCCGTGCCGAATGGCGAATACGATCTCGTCATCAGCGTGGGTGACGCCACCGCCACAAGCACCAACACGCTGCGCGTGGAAGGCACTGTGGTCTGGAGCGCGCTTGCCTGCGCCGCCGGGAAGTTTCAGGTCAAATCACTCCGGGTGTCTGTCGCGGACGGCCGCCTCACGCTCGACAACGGCAGCGCCGCCGACCGCGTCACCGCCTTGAACTACATCGACATCGCGAACATCCATGGAACGCCGCCGACACGTCAAAACGGCCTCACCGCCGATTACTTTGCCGGGATCAACTTCGACCAGCTTCGCTTCAGCCGCATCGACAGCACGGTCGATTTCCGCTGGGACGCCGCCGCGCCCGACACACGCCTCGCAGCGGACAACTTCAGCGTGCGCTGGCACGGCTGCATCGTCCCGCGCCACAGCGAACGCCACACATTCACCACGATGAGTGATGACGGCGTGCGCCTTTGGGTGAACGGCCAGTTGCTCATCAACAACTGGACCCATCATGGCGAAGAATGGAACACCGCCGAGATCGATCTCCAAGCCGGCGTGCCCGTGACGATTCAGATGGAGTTCTATGAAAACGGTGGCGATGCCGTGGCACGCCTGCTGTGGGAAAGCACCAGCCAGCCGCTCGAAGTGGTGCCTGCTGATCGTCTGCTGATCAATGAAACCGGCATGACCGGCACCACCTACCCCGCCACATTCGCCGCATGGACCGACAGCGGACGCAGCAACGGCTCGGGCAGCATGACCACCGCCGCCACCAACGCCGATGGTGATGATCTGCCCGATCTTCTGGAGTATGCGCTCGGCGGCAGCGCAGGCAGTGGCATCAACGCCGGTGAAGTGCTGCGCCTCGACACTCAAAACGGCCACGTCAGCGCCAGCATCGTGCGCCCTCAGGGCATCAGCGATCTGCATTGGTTCCTGGAAAGCAGCACGGATTTGAAAACGTGGAGCTTCCTCGCCACCACACCCGCCGTCATCGATGACGACAACGGCACCGAGACCCTGCGCTGGGAAAATCTCGACACCGTCGCAGATCAGAGCCTTGTCCGCGGCATGGTGCGTTTGAGGGTACAGCGCACGTCCACAGGCGACACCGCGACCACCCCCGCCGTCACCTGGCAGCAGATCACGACGCAACGCGGCACGCAAACGATCGGCGTGAATGGGGTGAACGCGCCCGTTTTTGCCGGTTACGCGCACTCGTCCGCCGGCAATGCCGTGTACATCACGGATGCCTCGTATCTGCCGGGTGTCGTCGATCCTGATGCCCGCTACTACCTGGAAATCCGCAGCGGTCCACATGCCGGTCATCGTTTCGATCTCGCGCACATCGGCGACAGAGCAATCGTCATCGACACTGAATCCGCCAACAACACGCTCCTGGATGTCCCCACCGACATCTCAGGCGCGCGCATCGCCATCCACAAGCACGTCACGCTCGGCCAAGTGTTCGACAAAACCGTCCTGAATGGCACCAACACCCCTTCCACCGCCGATCAGATCCTGTTTCTCACGTCTTCCGGCTTCCGTTCGTTTTGGCTGCTGAAGGCCGGATCATATCATCAATGGAACGCCGCAGGCGACGCCACGCTGACCAGCGCTGATGCCACGATCATCCCGCCCGGCACTGGCGTGCTGCTGAAGACCGGCAGCACCGTGGCACGCTCGATCGTCGTCACCGGCCAGGTCCGTACCACGCCGTTTGCGCAGTTGGTGACGCAAGGCTACAGCCTGCTCACCAGTCCTTGGCCGCTGGATGCCTCGCCATTCAGTCTGAGAATGACTGACACCACGGTTTTTACCGCCACCACGAATCCCACCACCGCCGACACCTTCCAGCTTTGGAAAGGCGACAACCAACCGGGAGCGAGCGGCTACAACGGTTACTGGTTCTTCCAGCCCCCGAACACCCCGGCCATCTGGACCTCTTCCGGGGACGCAAGCCTGCGTTCGCAAAATGATCTTCTGCTGCTCAAGACCGCTCGTGCCGCTTTCCTCAACCGTCGCAGCGCGACAACAGGTGTGTGGGTGATCCCTGCACCCTAAAATCTCAAGCCGCACTCCGAGTGGTTACCCCGCAAGGATTCGAACCTTGAACGAGAGAATCAAAATCTCCTGTGTTACCATTACACCACGGGGTAGGAGGTGCTTAGAGCGGCGGATAGTAGTGCCTCCTTGGCGCTGCGCAAGGGCGGCTTCGGTGTGAGTTTGCGTGACCTTTGGAGTCATTTCCAACTTGCTTGGGGTCATTTTAAAGGCTCGTCGGCTGGTCTTGGTACTTTTTTTCAGCCCTCAAAGCTAGTGAGGCAGATGGGCTCCAAAGCCTTGATTTTACTTGGATTGGGCCATTTCAAGCCAGCAGCGAATCATTGAAATTATGGAAATGCGAAATATTTATTCTTGCAATCTTTTCCATAATTTACATAATTAACATGCAATCTGCGAAAAATACTATGAAGAAGCTCATCCTCATCCAGAACGACTATCCCGGCACCGGCAAGAGCACTTTGGCTCTCTGCTTCCACCGCTACCTCCAGCAGTATGGTGTCGCCCATCAACTCCTCTCCCTCACCGAAGAGGACATCCCGGCCCAGCCGGGTTCCAAGGCTCTCGATGCCAGTTCACTGACCCCGAGAGAGTTCCTCGCCCACGTCGATGCCGCCCCACTGACCATTTTGGACGTGGGAACCGGCTTGGGAGAGTTCTTCAACAAGTTCTACCAAGGCTCGGAGATGGACCAGATCCTCCATGAGACCGGTGTGGCCGTTTCCGTGGTGCTGCCCGTCACGGCGGACCGTGAGAGCTTTGATTCCGTGATCGAAGCCGCAGAGGTCTTCTCCGACAACGCGGAATACCTCATCGCCCATCTCGTCACGAGCTGCTACGACGAGGATGACAAGGTGTGGGACACCAGCTACGCCGCCCGCGTGATGGACATGTTTGAAGCCGTGGAACTGCACATCCCGGAGATCACCTTCCAACTCGAACTGAGCAACGAGCGCATCAGTCTCGACCATGCCCTGCAGCAGGGCGATGTCGAAGAACGCCTGGGCAAGGAATACACCAAATGGAACCGCCGCGTCATGGGCCAGGTGGACAGCGCACGCCAGTATCTCTTTGGCGACGCCTTCCGCCCAACGATGGCCCCCAAGCCTGCCAAACCCGCTCGCAAAGCGAAGGCCAAACTCGCCGCTTGACCCCAAAACCACGGGCTACTCGAACAATTCGGGGTAGCACCGATCTGCCACAGCCCGGCTGAGAGCCAGAATCTCGACCGGGCTGGTGCATGTCTGGGCGGCGCGTGCCAGCTCCTCGCATTCCGACACGGACAGACGCCGTACCGCATGCTTCACCCGCGCGATCTGCGTCGTCGCCACACTGAGTTCGTTCAAACCGAGACCGATCATCAAGGGCGTGAGCCGCAGATCCGACGCCATCTCCCCGCACATGCCGATGCGGATGCCCGCGCCACGCGCCGCTTTGACCGACATGCCGATCAACCGCAGCACGGCGGGATGCGTGGGCTGGTACAGTCCTGCCACGCGATCGTTCAGCCGGTCCACAGCAATGGTGTACTGGATCAAATCATTCGTCCCCAAGCTGAGGAAATCGACCTCGGCGGCAATCAAATCCGCTGACAGCGCCGCGCTGGGAATCTCGATCATCGCTCCGACCTCGACTTCCTCGGGCACGTCGATGCCTTCGGCGATGAGTTCCTCCGCGCAGTCATTGAGCACCGCCTTCGCATCCACCACTTCCTGCACACCGGAAACCATCGGGAACATGATTCCCACCCGGCCATGCGCCGCCGCACGCAGCAGCGCGCGAAGCTGGCGCTTGAACAAATCCGGCCTGCCCAGCGACAACCGGATGCCGCGCCAGCCAAGAAACGGATTCGGCTCCGGTTCCACCGCGAGACGCTCATCGATCTTGTCGCCGCCGAGGTCCAGCGTACGAAACACCACGCGCTTCGGCGCCAGTGATTTCACCACACGACTGTAGGCTGCGGTGAGCTCATCCTCCGTCGCATCCGGGTTTTCCAGATGCAGGAACTCCGTGCGGAACAGCCCCACCTCCTCCGCGCCGCTGTCCTCCACGATGCCCACTTCTTCGATAAACTCCGCATTGGCCCCCACGCAGATCATGGTGCCGCAGAGCGTCGTTGAAGGCTTGTGGCGCTCCTCCTGGAAGACATCCTCACGCCGCTCCGCCTGCTCTTCACGCGTGCGGTAGCGCGCCAGCGTTTCCGCCGTCGGATTCAGGATCAGTTGCCCGCCCTCGCCGTCCAGCAGCACTGTATCGCCGCTGTGCAGTTCCTCGCAGATGCCGTGCAGCTTCACCACCGCAGGCAGGGCCAGCGAGCGTGCGATGATCGCCGCATGCGACACCGCGCTGCCCGTTTCCACCGCAAAGCCCAGCACCTTGCTGCGGTCCAGTTGCACCGTGTCCGAAGGCGTCAGGTCATGCGCCACCACGATCACCGGCTCGTCAAACATCGGATGCTGCATCAGCTCGCCGCGCAGGTGGCGCATCACGCGTTGCGTCACATCCTTGATGTCCAGAAAGCGCTCACGCAGATACGCGTCGGAAAGCCCGCGCAGCGCATCCATGTGCTTGCACATCAGCTTGTAATAGGCCCAGTCCACGCAGACCCGCTGCTCGCGCACCGTCTTCTCCGTTTGTTTTAGAATCGTCGCGTCCTGCAGGATCAGCAGATGCGTCTCAAAGATCTCGCTCTCCGCGCTGCCCTGCTCCCCGTCCATCACACGTTGCAGTTCCTCGATCTCCTGACGTGTCACCGCCAGCGCCGCGTGCAGACGCGTCATTTCCTGGTCCACCATTCCCTCCTCGATGCTGTCCTCGTCCGGCTCATCGAAATGATCCTTCAGCACATGCACCACCGCATACGCCACGCCCGCTGACACGGCGGTGCCAGTCCAGATTTTTTCGTTGTGAGCAGGCGTTGGAGTCATCCGCACGCACCTTTCATGCGGACGGCGCGTTTGGCAAACGCTGCGGTGCCTCAAACCGTCGTCAGCGTCTTTTCCAGACGCTTTTGGAAGGCCGCCGCCTTGCCTTCTTCACCGATGATATCCAGCATCGCGATGTAATCCTGCCCGATGGCCTCGTAACTCGCCGCTTCCGCCGGCAGTTGGGACTCCAGGACGCCCAGGCTCGTTTCGAAATGCTGCTGCGCCGCGGCGTTTTCACCCAGTTCATGGCAGGCCGTGCCGAGATTGCAGTACGACTGCGCCACATCACGATGTTTGTTTCCCAGCACCTTGATGCGTATTTTGAGACCGTCCTCAAACATCTCCTTCGCCTGGTCGGGAAAACCGGCCGCGTAATACAGACTCCCCAGATTGTTGTACACGCACGCCACCGACTCCGACTCGCGTCCGCGCTTGTTCTCCAGCGTCTCCAGCGCGCGCAGATAGTGCTGCTCCGCCAGCGCAAACTTGCCCAGACACTTGTACGTCATCGCCAGATTGTTGCGCAGTTGCGCGGCGACTTCGAGATTCTCCCCGCCCAGCGCCTCATGATTGTTGATCGCCTCCTCGTAGTAAGGCAGCGACTCCGTTTCACGTCCGCTGAAGTCCAGCAGCGTCGCCAGGCTCGTGCGCACATTGGCGATGGCTTCGGCGGGCAGCTCCAGCTTCGCGCCAGCTTCCAGCGCCTCCAGATACGTCGCCTCGGCTCCGTCCGTGTCTCCCGCCTCGCGCTGCGCGTCTCCCAGCACCTGCAGCGCGCGCACCAGCGCCGGAGCCTTGCCCGGATACTCCTTCACGGCTTCACGCTGCGCCTCCACCACCACGCGGGCGGCTTGGATGGCAGAATCAAAATCGGGCGCTGAAGGTTGGGCGGGAGTCTCGGACATGATCGCGACAGGGCGGTCGGGGGTTGAAGCGGTACCTTCGAGGACAGAGCCGCACCGCGTCAAGTACCGCGTTCATTCCAAGGCACAAAACTCCCGCTATTTCTTCCTCACCTGCCAGCGTTCATCGAAAAAGTCCGCCGCCACCACCTTGCCCGCCGTTTCGGCGTTCGGCGGCTGGGTGATGTCCAGAATGGCCCAGTCGGGCAGTTTGGGGTTTTGCAGCGAGTTCGTCCGGTCATGCGCCTCGCGGAAGGTCAGGCCGGAATTGATCACCACCTCAAAGCCGGGGGACTGGAGGCAGGGATAAGTCAGCAGCGGCACATGCGTCCTGGCATCAAACGACCGCCCGCCAAGGCCCACCTTCTCCGCGCTCCATTGCACCGGCAGCGCTGCGGCGAGTTGCTTGAGGCAGGAGTTCGACTCCGGCGTGCCCCAGAGAATGAGGCTTTGCGTCTTGCCCGCCTCGATCACGTCTTTGATCTCCGAAGCCTTCACCACGCGCGCATCACCGCGCATCAGGCTGCGCCAACGTGTGAGAAAATGCGCCGACTCGGCCGCCACCCACGCATCCACGGCGGGTGAGGACGACTTGCCATCCGGCAGCACCACAAGGAAACGCTTCAGGAAGGCCATGTCCATGAGGCCGGGATGCGAGGACGGCTTGCCGCCTTGCGGACCTTCGTGTTGAAACGGCTGCTCGTTGCCAAAGTCACGCCACACGCCGTTCTCCTTGATCAGGCGGCACATCGAGCCGGGCACCTTCGGCCCCGGACTCATGAATGTCTCGAACTGCGGCAGTTCCGGGCCCACCGTGAGTTTCAGTTCCGCACCGTCCACGATCACCTTCAGCGATCCCCCGCCCTTGCGCGCCTGCGGCGGTGGGTAAAACACGATGCGCGTCACATGGCTCGTCTTGATCTCAATCGTCTGCCCGTCCGCCACCTTGGCGTCCAACCGGGCCTCCTTCCAGCTCTCCTCCAGACCGTGGAGATTCATCCACTTCATGCGGCCGTAAAACGGCGTCTTGGTCTGAATGTGGACTTCGTCAGGGAAGAGATCACGCCCCTTCGCCACTGCCTTCTCGATCCACGCCTGCACTTCCTTGAGCGTCTCCGGGTGATACTTGTGCGGCATGCCCGGACCGATGAGATGCGGCGGATGCAGGCCTTCTTTGCCGAGCACTTCGATCATGTACTCCGCCGAGTCACGCTGCGCATCCAGTTCCCCGCTGTAGCTGATGAGCGGCACGTTGAAAAAATTCCGCGCGTAGTCCGGCACGTCATACACACCCCAGAGCTTCTGCTCATACCATGCGGGATACTTGTCCGGCGTCAGCTTCTGGTAGCGCTTCACATCGGCGAATCCGGCCCCCGTGTGCACGCAGGCCCACTGGTCCGCGTAATGCGCCCCCAAATGCCACGCACCCGCCCCGCCCATGCTGAATCCCGCCAGCGCTATGCGGTTCGTGTCGATGTTGAAACGCTTGGTCGCATCATCGCGGCATTCAAACACATCCGTCTCCCCCGCGCTCTTCCAGCCGTTGCAGTAACGGCCAAACGGATGAATCACGATCGTACCTGCTGGCTGAAACTGTCCCGGCTTCTTCGCCATCAGTCGTGAATACACGAAGGGCAGGTCCGTCGCCGTGTCGCCCCGGCCATGCAGCCAGATCCACATCGGCACAGGCTTTTTCCCCGCGCCGAACTCCAGTCCTTCCGGCACCTCCACACCGTAGGGCTGCGGCGAATCGTCGATCTTCGAGTAAAAGCCCAGCACCTTCAGTCCGCTGCCATTCATCCACGGCGTCTCGTTCTTCGTCAGCGACTCGATCCGCTTCTTTGCTTCGTCCAGCAGCGCAGTCGCCTTCTTGACGCCGTCCTCCGGTTTCTTGTCATACCACTCGTCAAACTCCAGCGCGTAGCGCACCGCCTTGAGAAAAATCTCCGCATCCGCCGCACGCGCGTGTTTCTTCACCGCCGCAAACGCCTGTGTCACCGCCGCCAGCTCCTTCTCAATCGCCGCCTCCTGTTCGGATGACAACGCCGCCGTCGGTTTCGGCGGCAGACTGCCCTTGAAGGAAGCCGTGGCACCGTTCGGACTGAGCTGCGCCTGCATCGGAGACACCGCCGCCGTGAAGAAGGAGAGAAGAAGAAGTCGTTTCATGGAGCCAGCATAAACGCATCCATCCGCCCCTTTTCACCAACAGATACGCAACCTCATCTTCTCATTTCCCCGACAAGCCATGAACAGAGGAACGAGGAAACCCCTGCCCCGTTCAGCGGGTCACTTTGAGCGCACTCAAGGCTGTTGTGGCAATTTTACGCCAGCACCGCTTTCACCGGATGATGCTCCTCCACGCCGGTGAGGCGCTGATCCAGTCCCTGGAACTTGAAGCTGAACTTGCGGTGGTCGATGCCCATGAGGTGGAGGATAGTGGCGT
>NZ_JAXMIH010000001.1 GCF_034366625.1 Prosthecobacter sp. | reverse complement strand
AAAGCAGAAAGCAGAAAGCAGAAAGCAGAAAGCAGAAAGCAGAAAGCAGAAAGCAGAAAGCAGAAAGCAGAAAGCAGAAAGCAGAAAGCAGAAATGATCCAGAGTTAGGATTTTAACTTTCAACTTTTTCATTTTCAAATTTTCCGATGCCCCCTGAAATCCGGTCTCCGCATTTCTACTTTCTACTTTTTAAATTTCCCATTTTTTAATGCCCCCCATCATCCAGGTCGAAAACCTCGGCAAATGCTACCGCCTCCACCACGAGTCGCGGGAGCGCTACACCGCGTTGCGCGATGTCATCGCGCGGAAAGCGGGGAGCTTTCTTGAAAAGCTGAAATTGGGAAAGCAGAAAGCAGAAACCTTCGAAGGCGAAGCCCAAGATAAATTTCAACTTTCCCAATTTCCCATTTCTGCTTTTCCCGCTGCTCCTGCGGCGGAAGAAGACTTCTGGGCCTTGAAAGACGTCTCGTTCGAGGTGAAGCCGGGCGAGGTCGTCGGCATCATCGGTCGCAACGGCGCGGGCAAATCCACGCTCCTCAAGATTCTCAGTCGCATCACCGAGCCGACCACGGGGCGCATCACGTTGCGTGGTCGTGTGGCTTCACTGTTGGAGGTGGGCACCGGCTTCCACCCCGAGCTCACTGGTCGCGAAAACATCTATCTCAACGGCGCCATCCTCGGCATGACCAAGGTGGAGATCAAAAGCAAGTTCGATGAGATCGTCGCCTTTGCCGAGATCGAAAAATTTCTCGACACACCGGTGAAGCGCTACAGCAGCGGAATGTATGTGCGTCTCGCCTTTGCCGTTGCTGCGCATCTGGAGCCGGAGATTCTGATCGTGGACGAAGTACTGGCCGTCGGAGATGCGGAATTCCAGAACAAATGCCTCGGCAAGATGGAAGGGGTCGCACGGAACGAGGGGCGCACCGTGATCTTCGTAAGCCATGACATGCGCAAGATGACGGCGTTATGCAAACACGGCATCCTGTTGAATGCCGGCCGGGTGGAACTGGCCGGCTCTATGTCCGAAGTCGCCAACGCTTACATCGGCAGCCAATGCCGGGATGCGCCGGTGGTGGACCTGAGTTCCCGCAGCGACCGCTCTGGGAACAAAGAGGCGTCATTCAAATCCATTGCGCTCCTCAAAAGTGGCATGCCCGCCGTTTCTTTTGATTGCGGAGACGCCATTACATTCCGTATCACCCTTGATGTCATCAAGCGCGCAGGTGCCTCCATGGTCGCCGTTCTCATCACCACCGCCGATGCCATCCCCGTTCATGAGATGCGTCATGCCATGGGCGGCGGAACGTGGGACGCCGCACTGGGGTTGCATGAGTTTCAAATCACGGTTCCAAAGCTCGGCTTGTATCCCGGCGTCTATGCCATTGATCTTTGGCTGGGGAATGCGGGGCATGAGCGGGTGGATTACGTGACTAGGGCTGCAACCTTGTCCGTTGTGCAGTCCTTCTCGAGCGGTGTGAAATACACGCTGGATCGTGCCAATGGCCTCGTCTCCATTGAGGCCATCTGGGAGCACCGCCATCTGGAGCATTGATAATGTCACCATCCACCCGCCCCATTTTGGATACGATCAACTCTTCCTCGCGTTTCCTCGCGCTGGACGGGCTCCGGGGGGCGGCTATTCTGATGGTGCTTTCCTGGAATCTGGTCTCACAGATGCATACGGAGGCTGGCTCGCTGGCCGCGTATGCCCAGGCTCTCTGCCGGCTTAACTGGAGCGGCGTGGATCTCTTTTTCGTGCTCTCAGGCTTTCTCATCGGCGGAATTCTGCTCGATCAGAGGCGCTCGAGGAATCTTCTTCAAGTCTTCTATCTGCGCCGCGCTTGCCGCATTTTTCCGATCTATTTTTTGAGCCTCATCCTGTTCCTGATTGCTCGCTCCTGCCTTGATGGCACCAGTCACGAGTGGGGCTGGCTGCTGACAAACCAGGGCATGGGAGGCAAGGGGATCGGCACGGCCAGTCCCGTCCCTCTCTACAGCTACTTCCTCTATCTGCAAAACCTCTGGATGGCCTGGGGGCGGTCCTGGGGGCCCGGCTGGCTGGGGATCACCTGGTCGCTTGCCGTGGAGGAGCAGTTCTATCTTCTGCTGCCGTTCATCATCCTCGCGGTTCCTCAGAAGAAGACGCTCATCATTCTGTGCGCAGTCTGCGCCGCCTGCGCATTGTTTTTCCGCATGGGGCACGAGGGCCTTTCCAGATATTGCCTGCTGCCCGCGCGGATGGACTCGCTCATGGCCGGAGTGGTGATCTCCTGTTTGCTGCGGCAAGAGGGTTTCGTCTTGTGGCTTGGGAAGTCCGGGCGCGCCATCGCTGCGTTCGCCATTGTGCTGGCGGTCATGTTTGCCGCACTGATCATGCGGCCTTATGCGCTGGGTGTGCTGAATCACAGCTTCCTGGCTGTCTTTTACTCAACGGTCCTGCTGGGTGCAGTCATGTTTCCTTCCGGAGCTGCCGTGCGCGTGCTCGAGGCCGCGCCGCTTCGGTGGTTTGGGCGGGCTTCATACGGCATCTATCTGTTTCATGAGCCTGTCATAGGTGCGGCTCATGCGGTGGCTTTCAATCAGGCACCCAGGATTCATTCCCCGGCGGAGGCGGCGGTGTCCGTCGCGGCTATGCTTGCCGCCATTGGGCTGGCGGCGGTTTCGTATGAATGGTTTGAACGGCATCTCATTGCCTTCGGGAAACGCCATGCGTATGAAATGCCGGACAGTGTGACAGCGAAATAGACAGGATGGTACATTTTTAGCTCGCAGATGGAAGACTCCACCCAGGCAGCAGAATCACAGCGGTTGCGCAATTTTTGGAACAGCCGCTACAACACCTTCTCACTGAAGGAGTCGGGTATCATGTCCATGACGCCGGAGTATGGAGAGCTGCTCTACCGCTGCAAAAGAGCCGCCTATTTGAAAGCACTGCGTCTGGCCAGAGTCTCCCGCTGGGAGATGGTATGCATTCTGGATGCCGGCTGCGGGCAGGGATACTTCGCGAAGCTGGCGGCGTCGAAGTTTCCAAAGCTCAGCTATACGGGAGTGGACATTTCAGAAAAGGCCGTGGACCATCTCCGCGCGGAAATGCCGGAGCATGAATGGATTTGCGGAGATGTCTGCGACACGGCTTTCCAGATCAGGTCTGACTATGACGTCTGCCAGTCCATCGAGGTCATGCATCTCATCCTTGACGATGGGAACCACCGCCGGGCTTTACAGAAGCTTGCTGACAGCCTGCGTCCCGGTGGCACGCTCATCATTACAGATACACTGCCGGCGCAGCGCTACCAAGCAAACAACTACATCGTGTTCCGGCCGATGTCCTACTATAGGGAGGTGTTCAGGGAGGCTGGGCTGGCCCTGGAGCATGTGTTCCCCATGTATTACTGGATTCCGGACCGCGGTGCCATGTGGCATCCGGCGATCCGCGTGACGCGTCGTCTGTCGCCGCTGCTGATTTATGCACTGGACCGGTTTCTACTCACCATCCGTGCACCTCAGATCAAACCTTCCCATGACTCACAAATGAAAATGATGGTCCTGCGCAAACTGAATCCCTCGCAACGCTCATGAAAATCGGCATTGCAGGTTTTGGCGGGGCCGGCATGGCCCAGTTCAGGCATTTTCAGAGCCTGGGCTGCGAAGTTGGTGCCGTGTTCGACCCCAAGCAGCCGGGGCTGGAGCGTGCGCAGCGGGTGGCTCCTTCCATTTTGCTCACGGATGACTTTGAAACCTTTCTCAGCTCGGATGTGGACGCCGTCTCCATCTGCACTCCGGACCGCACGCACGCCGATTATTATGCTAGGAGCATTCGCGCTGGAAAGGACACCATCACTGAAAAGCCGCTGACGGACTCGCTTGAGGGCTGCAGCCTCATCCTGGATGCTGTCAGGGAGTGTCCTGACCGCATTGCCGCAGTGCAGCATCAGATGCGCTTCCTGCCGGTACATCTGGCAATGAAAGCGCAGCTCGACCAGAAACGCCTCGGCACGCTCAGCTACATTGAGGGTTATTACATACACAACCTCACGCAGCGGGCTTCGCTGTACGACCCTTGGCGTTTCGAGGACAATGCCACTCCGCTTGTTTACTCCGGCTGCCATTTTGTGGACCTTCTCCGCTGGCTGCTGAATGACGAAGTGGTCGAGGTCTCGGCCATGGCCAACAACCTGGCCTTTCCCGACTATCCCGAATCCGACATGAATGTGCTCCTCATGCGTTTTCGTTCCGGGGTCGTCGGCAAGGTGGTGACCGCTTTCGGATTCGGACGCCCCCAGGATCATTCGGTGAAGGTTTACGGGAATGAGCGCTGCATTGAGGACAATCTTGTCTTTGCCCGGGACGGCAGCTTCGAGATCATCGCAAGACCGGCCTTTCCGAAACCGCGCCCGGGCCTGCTCAATCTCATCAGATATGTCAGGCAGTGGAGCCGCCCCTGGCTGACGGTCAAAATCATGGAGATGCTGCTCTGCAGCAAGACGCTTCCCAGCGAGTACTCGGTTGCCCACTACCCGCTCCGAATGTATGAGCACGAATTCGCGGTGCGGGAGTCGCTCCGGGATTTCGTGCAATGCGTCCAGGAACGTCGCAAACCGGTCTGCTCCGTCGTGGATGCCGCCAGGACCGTGGCGACCTGCCTCGCGGGTGTCGAAGCCTACCGCACCGGGCAGCCGGTGAAAATGTCCAGCTTTTGGCTGCCTCAGTTTGACCAGCTCTGACCGCCAGTTCCGCCAGTTTTCAGATCACTCATGCATCCGATCCCGCCTCTCTCCGATCCTGACCTCTGGTGGCAGAACTACCAGACGGAATACGCAGGCCGTAGCTGGGCAAACTACCGCTGGCTTCTCTCCGAGTTCGTTTCCATGGCTCCATGTCCGCCGTTGCTCGACGTCGGCTGCGGGCAGGGCTTCCTGCTGGAGTGTGCCAGGCAGTTCGGCATCCCGTCTGTCGGGCTTGAAGGCAGTGAGCGCGCCTTGGAGAAATGCCGTGAGCTGCATCCGCTGGTGGATGCGCGCTTATGGCATGGCGGAGAAACGCTGCCCCTGGATTCCGCCTCCGTGGGCGGGGCCGTTTTGAATGAGTTTGTGGATCACATCTTCCCGGAGCAGAACGATCTTCTCTTCAGAGAACTGCAACGGGTGCTGCTGCCGGGTGGAGTGATCATTGTGAAGTCACCTTCCCGCCATAATCGCTTCGACATCGATCAGGGCCATGTGACATTTTTTTCACCGTCAGAGTTCCGTGCTTTTGTCGAATCGCATGGCTTCGATGTGATCTCTCAGCCCTTCGTGGCTCAGCCGCTGCTGGGACCATCGGCGTTCGCCAGCCGACTTGTTCGCTTGGCTGCAAAAGTGGTTGGCAAAGAAAAAATTGCTGCGCGGATTGATCTTGTGGCCAGAAAAAATGCCTGATCATCTGACCGCTCCGACATCCTGACACACTGCAAGATTGATTTAGAACTGATGAGAGACAGCTATCTAGTTTTTGGACAACCGGCCATCGAAGAGCCCGAGATCGAGGAAGTGGTGGACAGCTTGCGCAAGGCATGGCTGGGCACGGGACCCAAGGTGGCTGAGTTTGAAAGACGCATCGCCGCCCACAAGGAGGTGAAGCATGCGGTGGCCGTCAACTCCTGCACGGCCGGGCTGCATCTGGCCTGTCTGGCGCTCGGACTGCAGCCTGGAGATGAGGTTATTGTCCCTGCCATGACCTTCTGTGCCACCATCAATGCGGTGATTCATTCAGGAGCCACGCCTGTGCTGGTGGATGTGGATCCCGCCACGTTCAACATGGACCCGGAGGATGTCGCCCGAAAAATCACGCCGCGCACCAAGGCGCTCATGCCGGTGCACTTTGCCGGACGGGCCTGCGACATGAGCAGGCTGACGGCGCTGGCGGAGAAACATGGGTTGAGAATCATCGAGGACTGCGCCCATGCCATCGAGACCGAATTTCTTGGCCGCAAGGCGGGGACGATAGGCGATTGCGGTGTTCTGAGCTTCTACTCGACGAAGAATATCGTCACCGGCGAGGGCGGCATGGTTCTGACCAACGATGCGACCGTCGCTGCCCGCATCAAGGTGCTGGCTCTGCATGGCATGTCCCAGGACGCCTGGAAGAGATTCTCCGACGACGGATACAAGCACTACGAGGTCGTTGAGGCCGGCTTCAAGTACAACATGATGGATCTGCAGGCTGCCATCGGAATGCACCAGATCACCCGTGTGGAACGATACTGGAACAGAAGGCTTGAAATCTGGAGGCGCTACATGGCGGCGTTCGCCGATCTGCCGGTTGTTCTTCCGGCTGAATTCGAGGTTGGGTCAAAGCATGCGCTTCACCTGTTCACCTTGTTGATCAATCCTGATTGTGCTCCTGTTTCACGAGACCAGTTCATCAGCCGGATGCATCGTCAAAAAATTGGCACAGGGGTGCATTACCGCTCCATCCCGGAACATCCCGTTTATCAGGACAGGTTTGGATGGAAACTGTCTGACTTTCCTGTTTCGCAGAAAATCGGGGAAACAACCGTCTCCCTGCCGTTGTCGGCAAGACTTTCTGACGAGGACGTGAAGGATGTCATCGAAACGGTGCGGGGAATTCTGGAGTGAGCGAAGTGAATGCCAAGACCGTGTGTGTGGTTCATTGTGTGGAGCCATTTCTCAACGTGTCCGAAAACTGGATCTACCCGCAGGTCATGCGCGTGCCCGGGGTTTTGGGTTCCGTCCTGTGCAGCAGCACGGCAAACCTTGATGCCTTTCCCCTTGATGAAAATCGGATCATCCTGATTTCGGAAGGCAGATCAAAGCAGGGCCTCCTTGCGCGGCTGATCTTCTCACTCAGGAGCCGGCTTGGTATGAACAGGCGAAAAGCCGAGCGGCGTGTGAAGTCTCTAAAACCAGATCTCCTCCACGCGCACTTTGGCATGCAGGCTTGGGAGCAGCTTGGAATGGCAGCGAGACTGGGAATTCCACTTGTCACGTCATTTTACGGCTTCGATGCGTGGAGGCTCCCGACTGAGGAGCCCATTTGGTGTGGACGATATGCGCGGCTCTTCAGGCAAGGCAGATGTTTCCTCGTCGAAGGCCCGGCCATGAAAGAACGGCTTGTGACACTGGGCTGCCCTCCCGAAAAAATCATTGTACATCGCCTGGGCGCAGACCTCTCACGACTTCCTTACTCAGAACGTTCGTTTTCCAAGCCGCTGCGGGTGGTCATGGTGGGTCGGTTCGTTGAGAAGAAGGGGTTGGTGGACGGTGTCCGGGCATGTGTCATGGCCATGGCCGCCGGGATGGATATTCATCTCACCATCATTGGTGACGCCAGTCCCGATGATCCCAAGGGGCAGGAGATCAAGGCAGAGATTCAAAGGCTCGTCGCTGACCCGGCTTGTGCCGGGAGAATTCACCTCGCCGGTTTTTGTTCCCTGATTGAAACCCGGGAGATCATGGCCCGGCAGGATATTATGCTGTCACCCAGCCGCCACGCTGAAAGTGGGGATGCCGAGGGAGGTTCGCCCGTTGTGCTGACCGAGGCAATGGCCCAAGGGCTCCTTTGCATTGGCACCGCGCATTGCGACATCCCCACTGTCATCAAGGATCAAGTGACGGGCTATCTCTGTCCCGAAGGCGATGTTCCGGCCTTGACCTCGGCGCTGCTCCAATTGGGAGCTTCGGTGACACGGCTCCAAGAAATCACTCGATCCGGCCGTCAGCATATCGAGGTTTGCTTTAATCTTGAGAGTCAGATGACTGCGCAAGCGGAGATCTACCGGGCCTTGATTGCAGATAAAGTTGGATGCTGATCCTTCAGTAACGCTGCGTGTATCGAATGCTCTGAGAATAGCCGTGTTGCTTCTTTTGGTATCCTATCCAGCGCTTTGGCAGAGCCACTATTCACCCTGATTGTATTAATGTTTTATGGGTCAGTTTAATTGCGAAATCACCTTCGTCCTCTCACTAAAATCGAAACAAGTGGCGAAAAAGTGGGACAACACCATGCGCCTCTTTGAAGCGTGCGTGGGTTCCATCGTCGGTCAAAAAAACCCTGCTTGGCGGGCCGTTATTGTGGGCCATGAGAAACCGGAATGCCATCATTTGACCGATCCTAGGATTGAATTTGTCTCCGCTGATTTCCCGGTTCCGCCTCGCACGGACTATCATCTGCGATTGAAGGACAAATGGGATAAAGTCGCTCTGGGCTTGCGTCTTGCCGAGCGGTGCCAATCTAGGTTCATCATGGCCATGGACTCGGACGATCTTGTTAGCTCCAAGCTCACTGAATTGGCGGCGAAACACCCTGACTCGAACGGTTGGATCATAAAAAAAGGTTATGTGTACATCCCGGGGAGCTGGTGGATCCAGAGAACAAACAGATTTAACTGCGGGACAAATGCGATTGTGGCATCTCGTTGCATCACATACCCAAGAGGAACCAATTCGGCACAGGATGAGTTTGATTGCATCATTTTGCGATCTGGCCACTTGGGAATCGAAGATGCGATGCGTCAGGCTGGAACACCGCTCGAGGTTCTGCCTTTCCGTGGAGCTGTTTATAATACCGGGCATGGTGGCAACAATTCTTTGCTGGGTCCTTGGGGCGGGAAGGGGAAGAAGGGGCCGCGCTGGCTGCTGCAAGCTCTGCGAACCTATCAGCCTTTGACACCAGGCGTTCTTCATGAGTTTAATCTGGCTTCTCTGCTCAAGCGTGGGCACTTTGCATAATGATGGCTTCTATCCTTATCCCTTGCTACAATGCGGAGCGCTGGATTGGCCAGTGTATTGAGAGCGCGATTGAGCAAACTTGGCCGGATAAGGAAATTATTATTGTGGACGATGGTTCAACTGATCGCAGTCTCGAGATCATCAAGGGATTTGGCGGCCATATCCGCTGGGAGACTGGCCCGAATCGCGGCGGTAACGCAACACGGAATCGCTTGTTGGAACTTGCGCGTGGAGAATGGCTGCAATATCTGGACGCGGATGACTATCTCCTGTCGGACAAAATCGGCCCGCAGATGGAAGTGCCGGCGGAGCGTTCTGAAGCGGACATCATCTTCAGTCCGGTGTATTGGGAAGACGAAGTGTCTGGGCGACGGACATTGGTCGAGGTGCCTGAACCTAATGATCTGTGGGTTTTGCTGGCACGCTGGCAGATGCCACAGACCGGAGGTTTTCTCTGGCGCAAGCAGGCAATAGTGGATGTGGGTGGCTGGAAGCCGGGCCAGCCCTGCTGCCAGGAGAACGAGCTGCTCCTCCGCCTGATGATGGCTGGACGAAGATTTGTTTATGTGGACCATGCCGGGGCCGTGTATCGACAATGGGGAGAGCACACGGTTTGCAAACGGAACCGGCCGGAAGTTCACCAGCAGCGGCTGGAAATTGAACGTCGTGCCGAGGAGTGGCTTCGCCCTAGAGGTCAACTGACACCGGAACGTCTTGATGCGATCAACCAATCCCGATTTGAGGTTGCCCGTATGGTCTGGCAGTATGATCGCGGCTTTGCCGCCTCTGTTGTGAAGACCATCAAGGCCTCCTTGCCGGGCTTTGTGCCCCGTGGTGGTGCCGCGCCTTCCGGTTACCAGCGGGTATTTCGTCTGCTGGGCTTTCGCATGGCGGAACATCTGGCTTCGTTGCGCCGGAAATTTTCTCATACGTCCATGCGCGAGAGCTATCACTCAAACTAGCATGTCTTCGTTCCATCCTGCATACCGCGAATTACTGACTGAAAGCCCCTGCTTGCATGGTGAGGATGGCCAGAACCAGTGGTCATTGGCACAAGAGGTCATGGACTGGCTCACAGAGAATGTCAGACCAGGGGATCGCACTCTGGAGACGGGTTGTGGCTACAGCACCCTCATCTTTGCGATGGCCGGAGCACAGCACACGGTCATCTCTCCAATCCCCGAGGAACACGATCACATCCGGCGCTGGGGGCTGGCGCACGGCGTAGATTTTTCCAAGGTGACTTTCATCGCCGCGAAGTCGGAGGACGTGCTGCCGAATTTTGGACCGGAACCTCTGGATCTCGTTCTGATCGACGGCTGGCATGCAATGCCGGCACCGTTCATCGACTGGTTCTTTACCTGCACGAAGCTCGCTGTTGGCGGAAGAGTGATGGTGGATGACACGCAGATTCTTCCCTGCCGTATTCTCCGGGAATTTCTTGAACAGGAGACAGGGCGCTGGTCGCTGGAACGCCGCTTCAAGCGCACCGATGTCTTTCGCAAACTCAAGGAGCAGATGTTTGAGGGCGATTGGCGAGATCAGCCATGGGGAGCCAGGCCCATTCTCACGCTCGCTGATTACTTTCGCTTGATTGTGCGTCCCACGCTTGTGAGGGGGTTGCGGAGATTGCCAGGTATCGTGCCCGCTATGAAGAAGCTGCGCTCGTTGATCCAGAACAGAAATAAGTCGAACTAGATGAAAAATTCACGCTATTTGCTTCTGGCTAACGAAGTCGACGCACACGGAAAAAATTCTGGCTACACCCACTTGGCAGACTATGTACCGAATTCAAGCCTGCTCAAGACCCGACGTGAAGAACCCCAAGGTCTGCCCCAGCGTTTGTTCGTGAAACTGTTGACTCAGTTCACTGGCACCCTTTGGTATCGACTTGGTTCGCTCCAAGTCGAATGGCAGGCAAGGAAAATGCTGAGAGCCGGGTTCAATGGAGTAGTTCACATTTTGTGGGGAGATCAAGATTGGGGGTTCCTCGACTATTGGGCCCGAAAGGCGGGCGTGCCTCTGTGCGCCACCTTTCATTGTTGCCCGGACACATTGCCGGAGATACTCCGTTTTCCCTCACGTTTGCGAAGGCTGAGTGCCGTGATACTGATGAGCGAGGTTCAGCGTCCATTCTTCCTCAGTCAAGGGATTGCACCAGAGCATATCCATGTCTTGCATCACGGGATCGATTGTGACTTTTTTCGGCCGCAAGAACTTCAAAAACCCGGTCCTTTCACCGTTATATTCGTCGGCAACTATCGGAGGAATTTCACGCGGCTGATTGAAGTCTGCCGACGCCTCGCGGCCGATCCAGGCATCCGGGTCAGGGTGGTGGCACCTTCACAGCACCGGGAAAAATTCAAGGATGTGCCGAACGTGGATTTTTGTTCGGGATTGAACGACGACGATCTACGGGAGGCCTACCGGTCCGCATCCTGCCTGCTTATGACAGTGGATGCTGCGACCGCCAACAATGCGGTCTTGGAAGCGATGGCCTGCGGCCTCCCTGTTGTCACTGAAGACGTAGGTGGCATCAGTGAGTACACCGGCCACGATGCTGCTGTCCTGTGCCCGGCCGGTTCTGTGGATGCTCTGGTGGCTGCCGTGCTCGACCTTCGCAACCAGCCGGAGCGTGCGACCAGACTTGGAATTCTCAGCCGAGCTCGGGCGGAGGAACTGGACTGGCCCAAAGTAGGACAACGAACCGTGGGACTCTATAAGGAAATTCTCGCCCGCTACGCCGAAGGTAAATGTGTGCAAATTTAATCTGGATCAAGACACCTAAACTCAGCACCATCGCATTATGAACATGGCTGGATTCCGTAAACTGCAACACCTCGTACCTCCCTTCTTTCGACCGGTAGTAAAATCGCTGGTGATTCGAATGCTACCACCCACGGTCAAATACGAGCACGAACTCGCCTTCTGGAAATACGAATGGGAACAGGACGGTCGCTGCTTCAAGAACGACTACTACAAGGGAACGATGCTTGGCATGGCTCAGGAGGAGGATGACGGTTTCCTTGCTGGTAAAATCGTCGCGGACTTTGGTTGTGGTCCCCGTGGCAGCCTTGTGTGGGCAAAGAACGCCCGGCTCCGGATCGGGATCGACGTCCTGACCGAGGTTTATTCCAGATTTGAAATTCGCACCCACGACATGGTCTATGTGGAGAGTTCGGAGAAACAGATTCCACTGCCTTCGGGCTATGTGGATGTGATGTTCACACTGAATGCGATGGACCACGTGGTGGATCTGGACGCCATGTGCGCCGAAATACGGCGGGTGATCGTGCCCGGTGGAACCTTGATCGGGTCGTTCAACCTGGATGAAGAACCCACACTCTGCGAGCCTCAGACCCTGACGGAGGCCCAGGTGAAGGAAAGCCTGCTGAAACATTTTGATATTGTCAGCTACCGGACCGCACCCAAAGGCCCCAAAGGAGCTGCCTACAGCCACTTTACCGATAACTCGCCGCCACCCACGTCTGGCGAGAGATTTCTGTGGGTGAGGGCGACGAAGCGAGTCTAACAAAATACACTGCATGACCTTCGTCAAAAGTCTGTTTCATCGTCTTGGCCTTTATGACCAAGCAAGTCGGGCGTGGATGTGGCTTCAACCTAAAGTCGAACGCACTCGACGGCTTGCAACGTTTAAAGACCGGCGTGTCGCACAGCTATATTTGAAGCAGAATGGCCCGAAGAAACTGCACATCGGCTGTGGTCCCCACAACCTTCCAGGCTGGTTGAATGCCGACCTTTATCCAACCGGTAATCAGATCCGGCTTGATGCAACCCGTAGGTTTCCCTTCGATGAAGATGTCTTTGATTATATCTATAGCGAGCACATGATCGAACATGTGCCTTGGACGGATGGAGTGAGGATGCTCCGCGAATGCTTCCGTGTGCTCAAACCAGGAGGTGTTATTCGCATTGCAACCCCCGACTTAAAGTTCGTGACCAGATTGCTCCGGGGGGAGCTTTCTCCGCTGGAACAGGAATACATCCGGCAAAGCCGGGATCGCTGGACACCTTGGGCTCAGGACGCGACCGCCGCCTATGCCATCAACAACTTCATGCGGGCCTGGGGGCACCAGTTCATCTTTGATGAACCGACGCTGAACCGCTCGCTCGCGCTCGCCGGGTTCGATGCCGTGACGAATCCCCTCCTTCAAGAGAGCCGGCATGCCGCTCTCAGCAACCTCGCCGCTTCAGAGCGCATGCCGAACGGTTTTCTGGCACTCGAAACGCTGGTTGCGGAAGGCCTCAAACCTGGGTTATGAATGCGTGGCTAGTGAGAGAAACAGGATTGATCTCCTAACAAACTAGATCAGTCCATCCGAAACGACTTTTGGGCGCATGTAACAAATGCCTGCCACCCTTTGAGTGATTCCCGCCAGTCCATGGCCCGTCCCTCAAACCATACGTATAAATCCATGCCAGAAGGAAACCCAACTGCCAGCGTGATTATTGTCACGCGGAACCGCAAAGCTGATCTTCGAAGGGCTTTGTATTCCACATTGATGCAAGACATTCCTTGTGAAGTCATCGTTGTTGATGATGCTTCGACAGACGGAACGGTCGAAATGGTCCGCCAGGAATTTACCAGCGTTCGGCTGGTGGAGTCTGAGATATCAGTGAACTGTTGTGTGCAGCGTAATCGTGCCGCTTCACTGGCTCACGGTGAATATATCATTTCCATTGATGACGATGCGGAATTCTCAACGGCTTCCATCGTGCGCCAAACCTTGGCGGACTTCAGCCATCCCAGGATTGCCGCAGTTAGCATTCCACACAAGGACATCCTTGTCAGCCCAGAGATTAGGACTCCAATCCCGGCTGGACCGGGAACATGGGTTGTGGGCGCTTTTGTTGGAACGGCGTACGCTGTCCGACGCGATGTGTTTCTGCAATTTGGGGGCTATCGAGAGGCATTAGAAACCGGAACCGAGGAACGGGACTTTTGCTTGCGACTTCTGAACTTCGGCTACGTTACCGCGCTTGGAACTGCCGATCCCATTCTCCACTATGCCTCACCTGTGAGGGACGGCTGGCGTCGGCGTATGTTGGAGCGCAGAAATGATCTTTGCCATGCTTTTTGGAACGTGCCCCTGCCTGATCTCATTTGCCACTTTCCTGGAACCATCTTCAATGGGTTGCGTTACGGGTTGACCCATGGCTGCCTGTATCCGACCTTTGTTGGGTACATTCATGCGATTTTTTTCATTTGCCAGACCCTTCGGCTTCGGAATCCCGTTGCCGGGCAGACTTACCGGCTTGGTCGCAAGCTAAGCCGCATCGGAATATTGCCGCTTGAAGAAGTCGCCAAAATCTTGGGGCCGTTGGGGCGAGGGACACTGCATGAATCAGAACTTCAACCCGGCGGGTTAAAAGTTGTCTCAGCGAGGGACAAACCTCAAGCAAAGAGGACTACTTTATGAATCTACCGAATCTCGTTTCCCTGTTCACCCGCAAAGCGCTGTATCAGTTGGAACGGTTACGGGCTATGCTCATCTATCCCTTCCACAAGAAAGCGCTGATCAGTCGTCTTTCAGCGGCGATGGGAAACGTGAACATCGAGACCACAAACATCTGCAATGCCAAATGCGTGTTCTGCGCCTATCAATACCAAACCCGGCCGACTGGCGTGATGGACATGGATTTGTTCCGCAAGATCATGGCCGATTACATCGAGTGCGGAGGCGGCAACCTTGGATTCACCCCCACCGTCGGGGAACCGCTGGTGGACAAGCACATCATCGAGCGCATCCGCTATGCCCGCAGCCACCCTCAGATCAAGACCATCTCGATGTATTCCAACATGTTGACCTTGCACAAGCTGGGAGCGGAGGAGCTTGTCACCTCCGGTCTGAGTGCGCTGACCGTATCCACCTCCGGTTTTGACCGTGAGATGTATCTGCGGGTTTACCGGTCAACGATGTATGAGCAGATGCTCAAAAACGTTCTGGAGTTCGCCGAGATCAACAACCGTCTCGGGCGGCCCGTTCAGCTCTTTGTGGACATGCGGGTGGACCGCCCGCTCAACGAGGTTCTTTCCTATCCCGACTACCACAGGGTGGTTCAAGCCGTGAGCTCAGAAAACATCGGGGTGAAATTCCGTTACGATTCATGGGGGGGCAAAATCTCCCAGGACGAGTTGACGGGAAACATGAAACTGCGGCACAACCACCAGCCGAAGTGGAGTCCATGCAGCGAGCTGTTTTTCGGTCCCATGGTCTATTGGGATGGGAAAGTGGGAGGGTGCAACTGCCGCGACGTGGATGCAAGGGAACTCGTGGTGGGAAATGTGCGTGATCAACATCTGGCCGACATCTGGTTCGGCCCGGGGATGCAGCAGCTGAGAAAGGAGTTCACCACTCCTAAAATCAAGAATCTTTGTCTAACATGTACACACTACAATCACCTGTCAGTGTATCTCAGAAAGGACACGGCGGAGGTTCTTTCCAACTTCACGCCATGCCAACGTCCGCTTAAGGTACTACCCTCGCCTCCGGTTGATCAGGAAATCGTTGTCTGAGACCTGTTATGGCCTGCCGCAGATCCTTATGTGGTGATCCAGACGTGTGGACTTAACAGAAACCGCTGATTACTTTCGTGAATGTGTCTTATTACTGGTGCCACTCCTTCCTTCCCGGTTTGATCCGGCATGACGGAGTGGTGTTTGACTTCGGCGTTAACAATGGCGGTTTTGCGCGCCTAGTGGCACCAAAATGCGCGCGTGTCGTCGGCTTTGAAGCTGATCCGACCTGGCTGGGCAGGGTTTCACTCCCGGCCAATGTGCGTGTCCTGCCACAGGCGTTGGCGGCAAAAGCTGGCACGCTGCGCTTTCACGTCAATCAGGCTACCTGCTCTTCCTTACACTACTCCGACGTTGGTGCGGAAACGGTGGAGGTGCCGGCCGTGACCCTCGCGGATGCACTGGCACTCGAACCGGCTGCGCGCATTGACCTGATCAAAATGGACATTGAGGGCGAGGAAGTTGCCGTGCTGCGGGATGCGCCTTCGGAGTTGTTTGCGCGTGTGGGCCAGATGACGGTGGAGTTTCACGACTTTCTCGACCCCTCGAGCCTCCCGGCGATTCTGGAGGTGATCGAACGGATGAAGTCCCTTGGCTTTCTGGTGTTCAAGATGAGCTGGCACAGCTACGGTGACATGCTGTTTGTGAACCGGCGTCTTCAGCCAATGTCACTGCTTCAACAGTTCAAGGTGGGAGTAATCCACAAGTATGGCTCCGGGATCGGACGCATCCTGCGACGCTGGTTTTTATCGAAGGCAAAAAGATAAGTGAACAAGTTAGACAAGCCAAGTTGTACCTGGGTAGTGGCCCGCTTCGGTGCATACATGCATTACGCAGTACCGCGTATCCTCCACCGCGAGGGGATGCTTGAGCGCCTGTACACGGATTTTTATGCCGGGGACGCGGGAACTAGTTTACTGGCCTTGCTCCCGGCCAGCTTGCGGCCTGCCGTGGTCAACCGCCTCCTGGGACGCCGCAGCGATGATCTGTCACGGGAGCTGATCCACTCGTTTCCCTTGCTGGGTTTGGAGTATTTTGCCCGGCAGGCGCTGGCCAAGAACATCGAATCCCGGAGCGCCGCCTATCTTGCAGGGGGGAAAAAGTTCGCGCGGCAAGTCGCCAAGGCTGGCTTTGGAGCGGCGGGTGGGGTGTTTGGCTTCAACACAGCGGCGCTAGAGTTGCTTCAGGCCGCGCGGAAACGCGGTCTTAGGACGGTCATGGAGCAATGCATTGCTCCACGCGCCTACGAGGAGGAACTCCTCGCTCTGGAGCAGGACCGCTTTCCCGGCTGGGAACCACCGCGTGTGCGTGGTCCGTCCACGCAGGAGACCATCGAGCGCGAGCACGAGGAGTGGGCGCTGGCAGACCTCATCCTGTGCGGCTCCGAGTTCGTGAAGCACGGCGTGGCCCATTGCGGCGGGCCGGTGGAACGCTGTGTGGTGGTTCCTTATGGTGTGGACACTCGATTCTCCCCAGTCCCGCGCAGCGGGCGCAGCGGCCCACTGCGCGTGCTCAGCGTGGGCGAGGCGGGGCTGCGCAAAGGGGTGACTTATGCGATGGAAACAGCACAGATGCTCGGAGCGGACGCAGAATTCCGCTGGGTTGGCAGCGTCTCGCTCGAACCCTCGGCGCGGTCACAGGTGGCGAAATTTGTCCAACTCGCCGGAGCGATCCCGCGCAGCGAGATGCGCGCCCAGTTTGAGTGGGCGGATGTCTTCTTCCTTCCTTCTGTCTGCGAAGGTTCCGCCACGGTCACCTATGAGGCGCTGATGTCGGGCCTGCCGGTGGTCACGACGCCGAACACCGGCAGCCTGGTACGCGATGGTGTGGACGGTTTCGTCGTGCCGGTCTGTGACACCGCAGCGATGACGGTGAGGCTGGGCATGCTCCATCATGATCGGGATCTCGTCCGCAAAATGGGCGAAGCTGCCGCTGCCGCGACGGACCTCGTATCCCTGGATGCCTATAGTCAACGCCTGCTGGCTGCACTGCATGGGGCAAACTCAAGTTCTCATGGTGGATGAGAAGTTTTCACCGGCCTTGGGACCCGGCAGCGTACCGGTCTCGGCCATCGTCACCGCCTTTGATCGAGGCGTGCAAACACGCGCAACGCTTCGTTCGATCCTTGCCTGCCATCCTCCACCGGCGGAAGTCCTCGTTCATGTTGATGGCGGCCAGACGAAGTTTGCGCTTGAACTTGAGAAAGAATTTCCTTCCACCCGCATCTTGTTTTCTACGGAAACAAGCGGGCCTGGAGGGGCCCGGAACAAGCTCCTGTGCGCCGCCACCCACGAACTCGTGGCGAGCTTCGATGATGATTCCAGACCGGAGGACATGATTTTTTTTCAACGGGTCGTCGAACTTGCGGCTCGTTTTCCCGATGCTGCGATTCTTGCCGCAAACATCCGCGAAGGGAATTCAAATGAATTCCTTCCGGAGGACAGTCCCATATGGCGCACAGATTCGTTTGTCGGCTGCGGCTGTATCTACCGGCGTGACATTTTTCTCAAAACCGACGGCTATGTTCCCATCCAGCCCGCCTATGGGATGGAAGAGTCTGATCTCTCCT
This sequence comes from Prosthecobacter sp., assembly GCF_034366625.1. Classification (NCBI taxonomy): domain Bacteria; kingdom Pseudomonadati; phylum Verrucomicrobiota; class Verrucomicrobiia; order Verrucomicrobiales; family Verrucomicrobiaceae; genus Prosthecobacter; species Prosthecobacter sp. The sequence continues at coordinate 77,549 of NZ_JAXMIH010000001.1, read as the reverse complement.
TGCGTCTTCACGAGGCAGGTTGGCGAATTTATCTCCTACCCTCGCTTCGGGTGGCACATCACCCGGACATGGTGAACCACTCACGGCCCCACATTAATGCGGCTTCAATTGCCAACCTTGGGCTTCTCACATTCCTGCGCTATCCGGCGCTGCTCTGGCCGCTTGGCTTTGCACGTTGCCTTAAACGTGCCTGGTGGCTCATACGTCATGGGCGTCGGAGCGGTATTATGCGTGGTTTTTTCATGATACCGGTGCTGGCTTGGCGCTTTCGTTCTGTTCGAAAGCCCGTTTCTGCACGCACAGTGCTGGGTTCCCTGAAATTCGGCAAACCAGCAACTTCCTTCAACCACTCTTGATTCCATGTGCGGTATTGCCGGCTACTTCAATCTAAACGGTGCTCCTGCTGAAGCGGCGGTGCTTGCCCGGATGATCGACATCCAGCGTCATCGTGGGCCGGATGATCAGGGAATACGGTTGTTTTCACTTCGCTTAGCAAGATCGCATGAATTGAAGCCGGGAGGTGGCCCTGCTGGAAATGCCTTTGAAGGAGCACTGGGATTCAATCGTCTGAGCATCCAGGACCTCTCCGAACTTGGCCACCAGCCCATGCTCAATGGCGACGGCAGCATCATTCTGGCGTTCAACGGGGAAATCTACAACGCACCGCAGCACCGGCGGGACCTCGAAGCTTCGGGCTGCCAGTTCCGCAGCCACACCGACACCGAGGTCATTCTCAAGCTCTACGAAACGCACGGTTTCGATGGCATGCTCGGGCGTCTCAATGGGATGTTCGTGATTGTCATCATCGATCTTCGACAAGGCGAAATCCATATCGCGCGCGATCATCTTGGCATCAAGCCGTTCTACTGGACGATGGCCGGGCAGGCGCTGTTGTTCGCCTCGGAGGCGAAGTCGTTCCTGATGCATCCCGCGTTCAAGGCGGAGGTGGACACCACTCACCTAGATGAATACCTTGCGTTTCGTTATGTCGCGGGAGAAAACTACCTTCTCAAAGGCGTGCGGCAACTTCGCCCAGGACATTGCCTGCGGATCACGGCGGAAGGCGTTTCCGTCCGACGTTACTGGGAGATTCCAGATGGAAGCGAGCAGGCGTCGCTGACCGATGATGAGGCGCTCGACAAGGTGGATCATCTCCTGCGTCAGGCGGTGAAGTCCCAGCTCATCAGCGATGTGCCGGTCGGCTGCCAGTTGTCCGGCGGAATCGACTCCTCGTTGGTGAGCGTCTTTGCACGTTCTCACTTCGATGCCGATATGCAGACTTTTTCAGTGGTCTTCGATGATCCAGGCTATTCGGAAGAGCACTGGATGTCACAGGCGGCAAATGCGGCAAAGGCCGACAGTCATCGCTTCATGTTCAGCGACGGGTTCTTCTTTGAGACTCTTGACCGTGCCTCATGGCATCTCGACCAGCCTTTGAATCATCCAAACTCGCTCGGCATCTGGCTTCTGGCGCGTCGGGCGCGGCCCTTGGTGACGGTGTTGCTGAGCGGAGAAGGTGCTGATGAAATTTTTGGTGGCTACTCACGGTTCTATTACGCAGGGCTGAGACCCAAGGTGTCTCCCTGGCTTCCGTTGCTACGGCGGGCACCGAAGATCGGGATGCGGCTCGAACGGCAATTTGGCGGCAATCCGGTGGACAGTTTTATAGGTGCCTCGTTGTGGCAGCGGTCTGATTTGCTGCTGCAACTAAGGCCGGAAGCAGATTTCGAGAATCTGATGAGCCGGCGACGTGTCATCTTTGCGGAAGGGCAGGCTGACCATCTCGGCAACTGCCTGAAATACGAAATGCAGACTTACATGGTGGACCTGCTAGTGCGCCAGGACAAGATGACGATGGCCCACTCGCTGGAGAATCGGGTGCCGTTTCTTGATCTCGATCTCATGGCCTGTGCGCGTAGTCTGCCGCGACGCTGTCTCGTCAGTCCGTCGATTTCATTGCGCGATTCGCGGATGCGGGCGACGAAGGTGGTTCTCAAACGCCTCGCCCGCCGGACCTTTGACGAAAAGTTTGTTTATCGCCGCAAGTCGGGGTTCAGTCTGCCGCTGGAACAGTACTTTGCCGACAAGCGCTTTGAATCCCTCATGGAGGACCGGCTGCTACCGGGAATGAAACAACGCGGGCTCGTCAATGCCGACGTCGTACGCCGCTGGTGGAAAGATCTGCCGCACCTGCCACCGAGCATGGCGGAGACGCTCTGGATACCAGTGGCGCTGGAACTCTGGGCACAGCAGTTTATTGATGCCAGCACCACTCAAACTGCCTTAACGTGACGACAACACCTTGCATTGTAGCATGATTCTCGCAGGTGACCATACTCCTGAACTTTACGAGACTGCGTTGAATCTCGGCCCGGGCACCGTGCTCTGCGTTTTAGACGGTCCGATACTTTCCGCACAGCATGGACTCAAACCCGCTTTGAAGTCAGGCCCTTCGCTTTATTCGATCTCACTGCCAGAGCGTTTGCCGGGCAGCGAAGGAGAGACCCACTTCGCACTTGCGAGCAATCACTTCATGGACTTCGGTACTGCGGGCATGGAGAAATCCTTTGAGCAACTGAGCATGGCGGGGAGTAAGTTTAGCGGGGCGGGGAAGAATGTCGGAGAAGCGCGGCGTCCGATGGTTTTTGAAAGCGATGGTGTGCGTGTGGGTGTGATCTCGTGCTGCGAAGCACAATACGGCGTAGCTGGTGCGGCAGCGCCGGGTGTGGCTGAGATAGGGCCGTGGATTTATCCAGCACTCGCAAAGCTTCGTGGGGAAATTGATGTGGCGGTCGTCTCCGTTCACGCCTCAGTCGAGATGTCCCCCTGGCCCTCGCCTTATTTGCAGGAACTCTACCGGTCATGGATCGATGCTGGCGCGCTGATTGTGCATGGCCATCATGCCCACCAACCGCAAGGAATCGAGCACTATGGCGGAGGCATCATCAGTTATGGTTCGGCGAACTTGCTGGTCTGCCCTGAACGATGGGCTGAAGGTGTCGATACTTACTGGTCACTTGCGGTTGATGTCGATCTCAACTCGCGACCTCTGCGGGGGCGAGTTTTCTCCACGGAAATTCGTCGGCAGAATAGAATGTTGGTTGCTGAGCCAAGCAACGCTGCTGAGGCGAAATCGCATGAGGATTATATTGCCGCGGTGACTGCTCCATTGTTGGACCCCTCGTTGCTCGAAGCCCTCTGGCAGGAGACTGCCGTACGCTCCCTCATCCGCTTGTATGCCGACCCGTTGCGCGCCCCCACCGGCATCCAGAGACGTTTCAACTTAAAGCAGCGAGTGAAAGCCCTGCGCGCCGGGTTCTTGGAAGCCGCAGGGGCCGTGATCGGGCGTGAAGTGAGCACCGATTTTGTAAAGCGAAGCTGTATGAACTGGCATCATTATTTCGCCTGTATCAGCCATCGTGATGCGATCGCGACAGGACTGGGTGTCCTGAGCGGTGCCGTTTCGGACCTGAGGACAGAGGCAAGTTCAAGTCTGGCCGACAAGTTCATGACGTTTTTTCCCAAGGTTGATCGCAAAAAACAAGGAATGACGTGATGAATATTCCTCAGCTATCCGAGAAAAGGCGGCTGCCGGTTCTGGCAATAGTCGCCAATTCGCTGCCTCCCTACCGCATGCATTTGCACCAGCGCATTGCACGGGAAATGGCCGGGGAAATCATCATGCACACCGTCTGCACTCACGAAGTGGACTACATGCATGCATACGCTCCGACACCGGATATCAAGGCAATTTCATTTGGCCCGGGGCATCCCTTCACCCGGCAACTTAAACTGCGTTATGCGCCGTTCGAGTGGCTCAAGGCTGGGCGCATCATCAAGTGGTTCGAAAGCAATCAGGTGGATGCGGTGCTTGTGCTGGGCTATAATGACGTTGGTCGCATCCGCATTCTCCGCTGGTGTCACAGCCGTGGTGTCCCGAGTCTGCTTTTTGGTGACAGCAACATTCGTGGGGACACTGCAATCGGCCTGAAGGCCGCCTTCAAGAACGTGGTCGTCGGCTGGATCGTTCGGCAGGTGACCGCCTTGATGGTATGCGGTCGTCTCGGTCGCGAATACTGGCAAAAATACGGAGCGCACACGGAGCGCTTGTTTGATTTTCCATATGAACCCGATTATGAATTGATTCGAGCGTTGCCATTGAAAAAAATCGAAGAAGTTCGACAGCGTTTCAATCTTCGCGCGGAACGCAGGAGGATCGTTTTCAGTGGACGCTTCGCGCCTGCCAAGTGCCCGGATCTGCTGATTGATGCATTCATCGCATTGGCTCATGCGCGGCCAGAGTGGGATCTTGTATTCATTGGTGCAGGCGGTGTTGCCTTGGGGGGGGGGGATCGTGGTTCCTTGGAGGCAAGAGTGCCAGATGAATTGAAGGGTCGCGTTGTCTTCACGGGCTTTCTGGAGGAACAGTGGATGGTCAGTGCCATTTACCGTGCTTCCGACGTGCTCTGTCTGCCCAGCGAATTCGAACCGTGGGCACTGGTGGTCAATGAAGCCGCCGCAGCGGGCATGGCCATCGTCGCCACCAACGTGGTTGGTGCTGCGGCGGAACTCGTACGCGATGGAGTGAACGGTCGCGTCTTTCCTCCGCGTGACTTGAGGGCACTCACCGAAGCGCTGCTTGATGTCACCGAGTCAGACCGGATCGATGTATTGCGTGCGGGGTCGGCGGACGTTCTTGCGGACTGGCGCCGACGCGGCGACCCTGTCAACGGGTTGCGGATGGCGCTGAAATTTGCGGGAGTGATCAGGCCTGCGGCGACGGCTTTTTCTGAAAATCATGCAGCTTAGCTTTCTTCTGAGTTCCAAACTTCGCAGCGATTTCCGAGCTGCGACAGCACGGCGGCTTGCAGCACCCGATGCTGCGGCATTACCTGCATCGCAATTGGCGACAGTCCGCAAGCAGTGGACTGATGCTGTAAAGGATATTCCATACTATGCGAATCTCGTGACGAGTGGCCATGCGCCCAAGGAGCTTCATTCATGGGATGATTTGCATCGTTTGCCGATCCTGAGCCGCCCGTTATTGCAGGATCAGCCTGAGTCTTTCATTCGTCATTCCGGCCCGCCCGACAGTTTTATGAAAACGGCGGGATCCACCGGCACGCCGTTGCGCTTGGGCCTTAATCAGTCCGAACGTGACCGGATGCGAGTCGTCAAACTTGCCGAATGGCAAAAGTTTGGCTACACGCCGAGTTCTCGCCTATTCCTCATCTGGGGGCACTCTCATCTGCTGGGCACCGGTTTGCTGGGACGATTGAATCACCTGAAACGCAAACTGGCCGACTGGACGTTGGGTTACAGAAGAGTTGATGCTTATCGGCTAAGTCGTACGTTGTGCGAATCGCATGCTCGTGCATTGATTCGCCATCGCCCTCTGGGTCTCATTGGCTATGCGTCAGCCCTTGATCTTTTTGCCCGTAATACCACACAGTTCCGTGACGAGTTTCGCGCTCTAGGACTGCGGTTCGTTCTCGCAACCTCAGAACCCGCTCCGAGTGAGGACTCAACGGCATTGATCGAGGATCTATTTGGCTGCCCTGTCGTGCAGGAGTACGGCGGTGCTGAATTTGGCCAGGTGGCATTCAAGAATGGATCAGCTCCCTTTGAGGTATATTCCGATCTCAACTATGTCGAATGCGAGTTTTCAACGCCAGACTCGTCCGGTACGCACCCAATCCTCGTCACTACTTTGTATCCTCGGTATCTGCCGCTATTTCGCTATCGGGTGGGGGATGCGGTACAGCGGCCGGAGCTTATGACGCACGGACATATCAGCCGTTTTGAAGTGCTGGCGGGAAGGATAAACGATGTCATCCAATTCGACGATGGCTTCGCGGTCCATAGTGTCGCGATTTTTCACTGTATTCATCAAGAACCTGCGGTGCATAACATTCAAATGATTGTGGACGACAGCGGCATCGAGATTCGTCTCATCAGCACCACACCTGATGACCCGGCTCTGGAAAAAAGAATTCGTGGCCGACTTGCACAGGTTCATGGTCCGCTTGGACAAGCCAGAATTCATTTCGCGGAAGACCTTGTCACGAACCGCGCTGGCAAACGGCTCTGGTTTGTTGATCGGCGTCTCAAAAAGCCTGTGAGGGTTTGACCAATGAGCCTTCTTCACCGTCATTCCATCCCATTTACTCAAGCATCGTGGTCCTGCTCATTGAGAATCCTGGGTATCCGTTTGGATAGGGCAGCGGCGGAGGATGGCCTGGATGCCGAATCTTGAAAACTCTTGCCGTGCCAGTGTGCTTTGGAGCGTTTTCATGCTGGAACGCTGGCTGGAACGCTGGCTGGAACGCATCTGAGCTTTTTCAGCTTTGACTCCCTCGCGCCCCACGGCAGTCAAACCTGGTCAAACCCAGTCAAACCAAGTTCCTTTTCCGCATTTCAGGCTTTCTGCTTTCAGTTTTTCAGTTTGATTGACTCCATCACTCCCCGTGCTGTTGGGACTTCGTCCCCAGTCGTTCCGACTGTCCAAAAAGCGTCCGATCCCTCCGCGTTTTTCCCTGGTGCCTCACTGTTGATGCGCTTCGCTTACCCTTTGGGCTGCCTTTGAGGCAGTCTATCTCCTTTCGGTCGGTTGTGTCGCCCTCCGGGCAGCGTGCCGCTGTCTGTCTCGGCTCTTCATCCTTCGCAGATGCTTCGGAGAACGGACCGCCAGTCGCCTCGGTTGGCTCGTTCGCGCCCCACGCTCATCTCGGGCTTTGCCCAACGCTGCGCGTTGCCTGTCTCGGCTCCCGCCAGTCGCCTCGGCTCAGCATTTCAGTTTTCTACTTTCTACTTTCTACTTTCTTCTTTTCACAACACCTGAGAGCCCCACGGCAGTCAAACCCGGTCAAACCCAGTCAAACCAAGTTCCTTTTCCACATCTCAGCCTTTCAGTTTTCAGTGTTTCAGCTTTTCAGCATTTGACTCCCTCGTGCCTCACACTCGTGTCGCCCTCCGGGCAGCGTGCCGCTGTCTGACTCTGCGCTCGCCAGTCGCCTCGGCTCAGCATTTCAGTTTTCCAATTTCCAATTTCAGCTTTTCTGAAAACCCTCCACGTCATCCCATCCCTTTCGCCTGCCCACGGTGGTCCGAGCGTGGCACTGCCAGCAATGGCGCGGGCTTTGGCGGCGCGCGGCATCCGGGTGGATGTGGCGACGACGGATGATGACGGCCCGGGCCGGCGGCTGAAAGAGGTGCCGCATGGCGTTCCCGTGGACCAGGAGGGCTTTCGGGTGTTTTATTTCCCCAAGCAGACGGAGTTTTACAAGGTCTCCATCCCGCTCTTGATCTGGCTGCGCCGACATGTGGCGGATTATGACGTGGTGCATGTGCATGCGGTGTTCTCCTTCTCCACACTTGCGGCTGGCTGGGCCTGCCGGCTGCGCGGTGTTCCCTTCATCGTCCGCCCTCTGGGCGTCTTGAACACCTGGGGCATGAACAATCGCAGGCGATGGATCAAGACGCTGTCCTTCCGCCTGCTGGACAAACCGGTGCTCGATCATGCCTCCGCCATCCACTACACCAGCCGCCAGGAGGCGGACGAGGCTGCCCGGCTCGGCATCCGTGCTCGTGCCGCAGTGATTCCGCTGGGCATGGATCTGGGACCGTTTTCATCCCTGCCATCGCCGGAGCTGTTCACCGCGCGTTTCCCGGCAACCGCAGGGAGGCCGATCATCCTCTTTCTGTCGCGCCTGGACCCCAAGAAAAACGTGGAACTCTTGCTGGAGGCCATGGCCCGACTTGGGCCTCAATCCGACCCGATCCGACCGAATCCGACCGAATCCGACCCCATTTTGGTCATCGCAGGCAGTGGTGCCCCTGCCTATGTCGCCGAACTCAAGGCTAGGGCGCATGACTTGGGCTTGGAGAAACAGGTGGTCTGGGCCGGTCATCTGGAGGGCGACATGAAGCTGTCCGCGCTGGCTGCCGCCACCGTCTATGTGCTGCCCTCGCATTCGGAAAACTTTGGCATCGCCCTGCTGGAGGCGATGGCGGCCGGGCTGGCCTGCGTCAGCACGGCGGGTGTGGCTCTGGCTGTGGAGGCTGCGAATGAAGAGGCCGTGCTTCTCTCGGGAGGGGACCCTCAAAAACTCGCCGAAATACTGAGGCGCCTGCTGTCCAATCCTTCGGAGCGACATGTTTTGGGTGTTGCAGCGGCTCAACTGGCCCTGACGACGTATTCTTCAGACGCCGCAGCCGAATCGCTCGGGACCTTGTATGGCAGCATCATCCAAATCAAAAAATCCTAGCATGAGCAGTACTTCAGATTATCGCGATTTCGGCTTTCAATCTCCTGAGCCATCGCACATGCACCGCCACTTCATGCCAGCGGTTTTTGCGCTTGCCGGGGAGATCCGGCCAGGGACTCGCGTCCTGGATGTGGGATGTGGCAATGGCTTTACCTGCGGTGAGTTTTTGAAACGAGGCTGCCAGGTGACCGGGATTGATTTGAGCGTGCAAGGATTGGAGCTGGCGCGGAAAACCTATCCTCAAGGGCGCTTTGAAGTGCTGCCAGCAGATGACAATCTTCTTGCCAGCCTTCATGAGGAGCCTTTCGACTTGGTCGTCAGCACAGAGGTCGTGGAGCATTTGTACGCACCAAGATCTTATGCGCGTGGATGCTTCACGGCCTTGAAACCTGGGGGGCGCTTCATCTGCACCACGCCATATCATGGCTATCTGAAAAATCTGATGCTGTCACTCTTTGGCAAATGGGACTTTCATGCCAATCCACTTTGGGATGGCGGACACATCAAGCTTTGGAGCCGTGTGACATTGTCGAGGCTTTTGGAGGAGGCAGGCTTCCAAAACATCCAGTTCAGAGGAGCTGGCAGGCTCCCATTCTTGTGGATGACGATGGTTCTCAGTGGAGAAAAGCCGATGACCGCATGAACTGGGACAACGTCACACCCTTGGTTCTGACCTTCAACGAGGAGCCCAACCTGCGCCGCTGCCTGGAGCGCTTGAACTGGGCGCAACGCGTGGTGGTGCTGGACAGCGGCAGCACAGATGGAACGGCGGCCCTTGCCGCCGAGTTTGCCAACGTGGAGTTTCTCACCCGGCCCTTCGACGACCATACCCGCCAGTGGAACCATGGTCTGGATCAGGCCAGAACTCCGTGGGTGCTGACACTCGATGCGGACTATGTCCTGGGCGTTGGTTTTGAGGATGAACTGACCGCGTTGCCGGAAGAACCTGCCTGCGACGCCTTTTTCGCCAGCTTCCGCTATCTTGTTTTCGGCAGGCCCCTGCGCGCCTGCCTCTATCCGCCCCGCGCCGTGCTGTTCCGTCAGGAGCGTTGTCGTTATGTTCAGGATGGTCACACCCAATTGCTGCACGTCAGCGGGTCAACGGATTATCTGGAGACGAAAATCGATCACGATGATCGCAAGCCTTTGAGCCGTTGGCTGGCTTCGCAGGACAAGTATGCCGTGCTGGAGGCGGCCAAACTGATGGCCCTTGTCGAATCATCCCCCATCAGACTCCAGGATCGGGTTCGTCGCTGGATCGTGGTGGCCCCCTGGCTGACGTTGTTGTACACCCTCTTGGTCCGGGGCACGCTGCTCGATGGCTGGCCAGGTGTTTTTTATGCGTTTCAACGAAGCCTGGCAGAACTGGTCTTGTCTCTCCGCCTGATGGAGGCACGTCTCAGCAAAGCATTCTGAGGTTCCTTTTATCCTATCCCCCAATCAATGTCTGATATTCTTCATGTCACACCGGTGATGCCGGTGGATGAGCTTCATATTGAACACGCGCTTGATTCTGCTGAGCATGCAGGTTCTCTGGTGACGAGTTGGGTGCCATCACGCTTCGAGCATGCTTTGCTGCGTGCTGTTCCAGCTTTATGGCGGAAGGTGCGACGTGAACCTGTACGTCTGCAGCACCGTCGTGTGGTGAGGCACCTGTGGCCTGATGTGCGTCATTTTATGGATCTGCGAGCGCATCTTTTGGAATCAGATCTGCTGGCACATGATGAGTTTTTCCATCGTGTGGATCGAACAGCGAGCGCCTTGGTGGCATCGTCCACTCGCATGGTGATAGGACGTGAATTTGGCTGTGAGCAGACCTTTAAACAGGCGCAGAATCTTGGTGTCACACGTTTATATCACCTGCCCACTGTGGATCACGACACTTTACATGACATACTTAAAAGAGAGCAGGCGCTATTCCCCGACATCTGTAGTTCGACCTTCGATCCCTTTGAATTCCATCCAAAGCACATGCTAAGCAAACGTAACGAAATAGCTATGGCTGACAAGATCATGTGTCCTTCGCAGTTTGTGAAACAAAGCCTGCTTGATGCCGGAGTGGACGACACAAAAATCTCGGTGACACCCTTCGGGAGCGAGCAGGCATGGCTTGAGTTCCCACGTAGAAAAACATCTGGGAAGACCATTTTGTTTGTGGGTAATATTTCCGTGCGCAAAGGGGCTCATCGCCTGCTGCAGATGTGGAAACATCTGGGCGCGTTTCGGACGCACAAGCTGCTGCTGGTGGGGGATATGCATTTGACCTCTTCGTTCTTGAAGGACTATGCGGGCATGTACGAGCATCGGCCACGCATGCCGCGTGAAAACCTTCGGGATATCTATCTTCAGGCAGACGCCTTGGTGCTGCCAGCGCTAGCGGAGGGCTTTGCCTTGGTCATCCAGGAGGCCTTGAGTTGTGGTGTGCCGGTACTGGCCAGCCGCAACAGCGGGGCGGAGGGTTTCCTGAACGATGGGACGGAGGCTCGTTTATTTGCCGCTCAGGACGACATAATGTTGGCCACCACTTTAGAGTGGGCTTTGAGCCACCCAACTGAACTGGAGGCACTGGGGCATGCCGGTCGTGTCAAGGCGCGTGAGTGGACCTGGCGTTCGTTCGAGTTGGTGGTCCAACAGCAAGTGGCGAGCCTGTTGTCTATGAGAGATGTAAAAGGCTGACGAAACGCAGGTGCCTCTGTCCAAGGCCCGATGCTTTCAACTTGTTAGTGTTTCTTTTCTGGTCCGAGCTAGAATAGCATACGCCTACGTCCACCTTTTCATGAACACGTTGCACACTCCTTCCGCGCGGCAAAGTACGTCTGCCAAGCCTGCGCATATCCCTTACAGCGTCAGCATGGGCGGGCTGCGGGGAGCGCGTGCCGGTGCTCAGATGGGCCTGCAGGAGGTTCAGGCGTTTTTCCCTGGGCTGGGCATCATCGGCAACGCTTTTGGACTCATGCTGGCACTGGCCTTGATGCCCGAAAGAGTTCAGGTTCCCGGTGCTCTGCGGGCGTCGGCGATTGTGATGATTCTTGGGCTGGCAGTCGCACCGCTCGCCGCCGCCTGGGTGAATCTGCGTTTTCTTCTCCGCACCGAAAATATCATCGGGTTGGCACCGGTGTACTGGCTCATGCTGGACATGGTCACAGGGAATTATGCGATGGAATATGTGAATCAAGAAGGAGCGCAAACGGCCTTCATCATCATCTCGCTCTGCACCTGCGCTTACTGGTGGGGCACCATGTCTCGGCCGTGGTATCTGCCCGGGAGTTTTTTAAGAATCTGTCAGTTCCGCATCAGCAGTGATGCGCTGATGCCGATCATCCTGCTGTGTTTTGGTTTGGCGATGTTGCGCTTTGCCATTCCCTGCAAGTTTGACGTGGCGCTGATGTTTCACAGCATCACTTCCGCACGCTGGAACGCCCCTTGGACTCGGGGTTCACTCGGAGGGTGGGATGCCTTCACAGACCACCTTTCTTACTTTGGCTACCTGCTGCCAACGCTTGCCGTGGTCATGGCAAGACGCAAATCATGGTTTCATGGAACGACGATCACCGCCCTGCTCTGCGCCGCCATTTTTTTACTCTTTCTCTCCCAGACTGGGTCACGCCGCATCATCGGTGTCTGCCTGGGGGCGGCCTTGCTTTACTGGATTATGGATCAAAAGAAGATCAATCCAGTGAAACTCCTGGTTGCTGGCGGTTCGCTAGCGGCGCTGGTGTGGATCATGCAGATGATGGTCTTGACGCGAGGGGTAGGGATGGGGCAGGTGGGCTTGGAAACTGCGGGGCGAGCGGCTGCTTATTCCCTTCAAGGCTATAAAGTGGGTGGGACGGGAATGGCGGGTATCCATGTGGATGACAACATCCTGAGGCTTGCCCAAGCGGTACAGATCATTCCCGACAAGCTTGATTATGTCTATCACCAGCTAATCGCGTACACGTTGGTGCGGCCCATCCCCCGTGTTCTTTGGGCGAACAAACCGGAAGACCCTGGGTTTTCACTGCAAAAATTGATGAACGCCCAAGCATCACTGACTTTCACCATTGTCGGTGAGTTCTGGATCAGTTGGGGCTATTTGGCGGTGATTCTTGGCGGCTGGCTTTATGGACGATTGGCCACGCTCTCCAGCCCGCTTTTCTGGGCGGCTCCAGAGACCATGGCCCCGATGTTCTATGGTTACATCACCATGACCTTGTTTGTGGGGTACCGTTCCATGGTGGAGGTGCTTCTTTTCTCGTACGCCATGATGGGCTGGTGGTTGGTGACTTGGGTGCTCAGCAAATTCCGAAGGTGAGTGGAATGGATTTGCAGACAGGCATGCGTGTCTGGCAGTCAGAGAAAAAACAACACTGATGACGATGAAAAAAGCACTGATCACTGGCATCACCGGCCAGGACGGCTCGTATCTGGCCGAGTTGCTGTTGCAGAAAGGCTATGAGGTTCACGGCGTCATTCGTCGTTCGTCGAGCTTTAACACCGGACGCATCGACCACATCTACCAGGACCCGCATGTGGATGGGGCTCGGCTGATCCTGCATTATGGCGATCTCGCAGATGCGGTGCAGATGGTGAAGCTGCTGTATGAGCTGCAACCGGATGAAATCTACAATCTAGGGGCGCAGTCGCATGTGAAGGTGTCTTTTGACATCCCGGAGTACACCGGTGATGTGGATGGACTGGGCACGCTGCGCATTCTAGAAGCGATACGTGAGGTTGGTCTGGCGAAGAAAACGCGTTTCTACCAGGCCTCGTCGTCGGAGATGTTTGGCAAGGTGCAGCAGGTGCCACAGACGGAGACAACGCCGTTCTGGCCGCGCTCGCCCTATGGCTGTGCCAAAGTCTTCGCCTACTGGCTGACGGTGAACTATCGCGAGAGCTATGGCCTGCATGCCTCGAACGGCATCCTCTTCAATCACGAGAGTCCCCGGCGTGGCGAGACTTTTGTGACGCGCAAGATCACCCGTGCGGCCACGCGCATCAAAATGGGCCTGCAGGAGAAGGTTTACCTCGGCAATCTCGATGCGAAACGCGACTGGGGCTTTGCCGGTGAGTACGTGGAGATGATGTGGCTCATGCTACAGCAGGAGCAGCCGGATGATTATGTGGTGGCGACGAATGAAACCCACAGCGTGCGTGAGTTCTGCCAGGAGACGTTCGGGATGCTTGGGCTCGATTGGGAACGGCATGTGGAGCTGGATCCGCGCTACGAGCGTCCGGCGGAGGTGGATCTGCTCATCGGCAATCCTGAGAAGGCCCGCAGGCAGCTAGGCTGGGAGCCGAAGGTGCGGTTCAAGGAACTGGTGAAAATCATGGTTGAAGCCGACCTGAAACTCGCGGAACACGAGGCAAGGACAAAGAATCTCTGAAGCATGATGAAGCTGTTTATTTCCGGTCATACGGGCATGGTGGGAGGCGCGCTGGTGCGGCGCTTTCAAAGTGTTCCGGGTGTCACCCTGCTGACCCGCACACGTAAAGAACTCGATCTGGCCGATCAAGCGGCGGTGCAGGCGTTTTATGCCGCTGAAAAGCCGGATGTGGCGATCGTGGCGGCAGGAAAGGTGGGTGGCATTCACGCCAACAACACCTATCCGGCGGAGTTCATCTACGAGAATCTGGCCATCGCGACAAACTGCATTCACAGCGCCTGGAAGTCGGGAGTGAAGCGTCTGCTTTTCCTCGGCAGCTCGTGCATTTATCCGAAGCTCGCACCCCAGCCGATGCATGAGGACAGCCTGCTTTCCTCGGCGCTGGAACCGACGAACGAGGCCTACGCCATCGCCAAGATCGCCGGATTGAAGATGGCGGAATACTACCGCAAGCAGTACGGCGTCATCTATCACTCGGCCATGCCGACGAACCTGTATGGGCCGGGCGACAATTACCACCCGCAGAACTCGCACGTGATGCCGGCGCTGATCCGGCGCTTTCATGAGGCGAAGAATAATGGTCTGGCCGAGGTGCCTGCCTGGGGCACGGGCAGTCCGCGCCGCGAGTTCATGCACGCGGATGATCTGGCGGACGCCTGCGCCTTCCTGCTCAACTTGGAGAATCCACCGGACCTGGTGAACGTGGGCTGTGGCAACGATGTGACGATTCGCGAGTTGGTGGAACAGGTGGCTGAGGTCGTCGGCTATCAAGGTCGCATCGTCTGGGATGCTTCAAAGCCCGACGGCACTCCGCGCAAGCTGCTGGACACCTCGCGCATCAACCATCTCGGCTGGAAGCCGCGCATTTCGCTCAAGGAGGGCCTGGCGCGGACCTATCAGGCATTCCTGGAGGAGCAGCGCTCCGGCAAGCTGCGCGGCTGACGCGTGGCACTGCAATCATGAAAGTTTTGCTGCTCAACCAGTGCTTCCATCCGGATCACGTCGCCACGGCGCAGCATCTCACGGATCTGGCGCTGGAACTGGTGAAACGCGGCCATCAGGTGACGGTGGTGGCCTCGTCGCGTGGCTACGACGACCCCAGCATCCGCTATCCGGTGCGTGAAACATGGCGCGGCATCGACATCCGCCGCATCTGGACGCCCGGACTTGGCAAAAAGGCCAAATGGCGGCGGCTGATCGATTTCGCGATGTTCTGGGGGAATGCGAAACGCATTCTCTTTTTTTTGCCCCGGCAGGACGTGACCGTGTGCCTGACCTCGCCACCGCTGATCTCCACACTCGGCACCGTGGTGGCGAAACTCAAGGGTGGAGCGGTGGTGCCATGGGTGATGGATTTGAATCCCGATGAAGCGGTGGCGGCAGGATGGCTGAAGGCGGGCGGAATCGTCGAACGCACGCTGTCATTCATCCAGAACTGGAGCTTTCGCCGCGCGTCGCGCATCATCGCGCTGGACCGCTTCATGGCGGAGCGCTTGAAGGCCAAGGGCGTGCGCGAGGAGGTCATCCACGTCGATGCGCCGTGGTCACACGATCAGGCGATTCGTTATGACGCTGCCGCACGTGACGCGTTTCGTGCGGAGCACGGGCTGACGGAGAAATTCGTCGTGATGTATTCCGGCAATCACAGTCCATGTCATCCACTGGACACTGTTTTGGCGACGGCGGACGAGATGAAGTCTGATGAGCGTCTGCATTTCCTGTTTGTCGGCGGTGGCAGCGAGTTCAAGAAGGTGCAGGCTTTTGCGAAGGAGAAGGCGCTGAACAACATCACCTGCCTGCCGTATCAACCGATGGAAAAACTCTCCGGCTCGCTCTCGGCGGCCGATCTGCATCTCGTCGTCATGGGTGATCCCTTTGTGGGCATCGTGCATCCGTGCAAAATCTACAACATCCTCACGCTGGGCATTCCGTTTCTCTTCATCGGGCCGGAGCAGAGCCATGGAGCCGATCTGGCGCGGCGCTTGAATGATACCATGCATGGGCGTGTGGCGCATAACGGTGAACGCGATGCAATCGTGAAACAAATCCGTGAGGCGATGGCGCTCGGCCCTCGTCCGGTGAATGAGGCCGCGCAAGCTCTGGGCGCGGAGTTTTCCCATGCGGTGCTGTGTCCGCGGCTGGCTCAAATCATTGAGCAGGCCGCAGCACGCGCTTGATCAGCTCGTAGCTGGCGAAGCGTTCGGTGTCGGGGAAGTCGTGGTCGGAGTCGGGGTGGGCGATTTGCAGGTGTGACTCCGCCTGATGCAGCTTGAACAATGGCAGAGCTGCGCCCGCGATGCGGTCCACACTCTGCCAGCGGAAGTTCGCATCCTTGAGCGGGGCGTTCACATAGACATGGCGCGGGGCAAGGCAGGCGATGAGTTCGTAAAAGTCGAAAGGTACTTCCTGCGGTTTGCCGAGGTAGTCGCCCATCTTTGACATGTAGCGTTCCTGGTTCCAGCCTTTGATGTTGCCGTCGTAGTAATCGAGGAACGAGTCAAAGCCGCAGCTCGAAACGATGACTTTGATGCGCTCGTCGAACACGGCGGTGTAGATCGAATTGTGGCCGCCGAGCGAGTGGCCGATGGTGGCGAAGCCGCGCGAGCTGTCCACGAAGGGCAACGATTCGAGGTAGTCGAGCCCGCGGATGTTGTCCCAGATGGCCTTCATGGTGCCGCTGGGCATCTTCAAGGCTTTCAAATCCGGCTGGTAGTCGGCGAGGAGAGGATAGCTCGGTGAGAGTGTCACGAAGCCCTGCTCGGCGAGTTCGACCGCGTACTGGCGGTGGGGTTTGCCGCCGAGCCCGACGACGACCTTGTGGCCGATCTTGTTCTCGGTGGGGTGCAGGCAGAGCACGGCGGGTGTTTTGGCTCCAGTGAGCGCCGTTTTCGGAATGCAGAGGTAGGCAGGCACCTTGCCACCTGGCTGCGAGGTGTAGGTGATGAGTCGGCGCACGTAGCTGCCGCAATCGACCTCCTCAAGGATCTGCGGATCGAGCGCACAGCGCATCTCCGGGCCGGGCAGGGGACCGGCGATTTGCTGGAAGCCTGCCAACGCTTCCTTGCGACGGCTTTCCCACTCGGCGGAGGTCTTGGCGATTTTCTTCGTGCCGTCGTCTGCCTTGTATTCCAACAGGTTCGTGCGGCTCAGGCCGCGAATTGGCGGAATGTCGGCGGCCAGGATGGAAATCGGGAGGACGAGGGCAAAAAGAACGCGGCGCATGAGGGACATACGCCGCGTCAGAGCTGAATGTTTGCTCCGGCAGTTTAATCGTCGTTCCGCTGACCACCGAGCATGTGCATGACGTAGTAGAGGAACGTGCCAAGGGCGCTGATGAAGGCCGCGACATAGGTCAGGGCGGCGGCGTCGAGCACTTTGCTCATCGCCGCAGTTTCTGCGCCAGGAGCCACGGCACCAGTGTGGGCCAGAATGCGTTTGGCACGGGCGGTGGCATCAAACTCGACCGGCAGCGTGACGAGTTGGAAGAGCATCACCACACCAAAGCAGAGAGCGAGGACCGGAATGGCGATCTTGGGCGCGATGTAGAGCAGCCCCATGCCGACAAAGGGAATGATGCTGCCGACCACGGTGGTGATGCCCACGGCGGCCATGCGCCATTGCAATGGCGCGTAGAGCTGCTGATGCTGGATGGCGTGGCCGCATTCATGCGCCGCCACGCCGAGCGCGGCGACGTTGGTGCCGTGATAGTTCTCCTCGCAGAGCACCAAACGCTTGTTGGTCGGGTCATAATGGTCACTCAACAAACCATGGGTGGAATGGATGGTCACGTCGTGGATGCCATTGAGGTCGAGAATGCGCTGCGCGATTTGCGCCCCTGACATGCCGGAACTGGCCGGCACCTGCGAATAGCGCGCGTAGGCGCCCTTCACACGCCAGGAGGCGAAGAGTGACAGCGCCATCGTGCCGAGGAAGAGGAGGAGGTAGAGAGGGTCGATGATCATGAGTTTGGATGGTCTTTCCCTTTCATACGCACCAATCCGCACATGGGAAGCGTGGACACGTTGCAAAACCGCGTGGACTTTGTCACACAAAATCCCGTGTTGCTTCCCCACCCGCCTGCGATTGAATCCACTCCAATGGAATCCACCCCGTCCGCCTCCCCCGTTCCTCCGCCAGCCGCCGCTGTTGATGCATCGGCATCCATCGTGTGCCGTGTCACGCGCTGGTATTTCCGTCGCATGGGCATGCTCGCCGGGCTGCTGCTCGTTTTTGGGCTCGTGTTCCTCTACGATGGTGTGAGCGGGTATCCCAAGGCGGTCGCCATGGCGAAGAAGAAGGAGTGGTTCACCACCGAGTTCCTGCCCTCCTTTGACACGGCCAAAAAAGAAGGCCGTCTGGAACAGTGGATCGCTGATGCGAAGGCCAAGGGCCTGCCCACCGGCACGGACGGAGAGCCGCCGAGATGGGTGAGCTATGCGGCACAGAACGGCTGGGAGGAAGATCCGAAGCTCTACAGCGACCGCGAGATCGCCGAGCAGTTCTGGTTTGCCTACGGCTGCTTCGCCGGAGCGCTGATCGTGGGCATCGTCGTGCTGCTCAATCGCGGCAAGGTGCTGCGTGGCGAGGCGGACCATTGGGTGACACCCGAGGGCGTCACCATTCCCTACACGCAGGTCTTTCGTGTCGATAAACGCAAGTGGGAGCACAAGGGCCTCGCCTATGCGTGGTATCGCACGAATGGCACGGTCGAAAAACGTGCCGTGATCGATGACCTGAAGTTTGGTGGCGCCGACAAGATTCTGGAACGTCTGCTCGGCCATTTCAGCGGCGAGTTGATCGAAAAGATCAGCGAACCCGGCAGTGGTGAATCCACACCAGAGGAACTTCAGCCATGACGTTGTTTTGCATCGTTTGAAAAAGGCCGGATTTTCCCCTTGCCAAAGCAAAGGCAGCCGCTAAAGCTCCGCCCCATCTCACCACCCCCTATCTATGGCAGAAAACATCACAGAAAAAGTCAGAGACATCATCGTTGAACAGCTCGGCGTGAACCCCGAGCAGGTCACCCCCGAAGCCAAGTTCATCGAAGATCTCGGCGCCGACTCCCTCGACACCGTCGAGCTGGTGATGGCCTTCGAGGACGAGTTCGGCATCGACGTGCCGGATGAAGAAGCTGAAAAACTCCAGTCCGTTGGCGACGTCGTCCGCTACGTCGAAGAAAACGCCGAGTAACCTCGCGCATCAACCCATTTCGAGGAAGCCAGATGGTCGTCCATCTGGCTTTTTTGTTGGCTGTGATGTTTGCGGGCAAAACAAAAACCCCGCCGCGTCGTGAGACGCAGCGGGGTTGATGAAAAAAAGAAAGGGGAGGGGATCAGCTTTCGCCGGCGACCTTGCTGATCACCTGACGGCCGCGGTAGTAGCCGCAGGAAGGGCAGGCGACGTGGCCGGGGACGGTGGTGCCGCATTCGGGGCAGCTCTTAAGGGTGGGCGCCTTCCAGCGGTTTGCGCCTTGACGCATGCGTTGGCGGCTCTTGGATTGTCTGCGCTTCGGATTGGCCATGAGAGTTGTCGGGTGGGGGGTCTGGTCTAGTTCAACTTGTTTAAGGCTTCCCACACACCCGGGCCCGCACTTTGAGGTTCTTCTTCGGCTGTTTCCAGCGCGGGTTCAAACCTGCCTTCGGCGGGACACTGACGAGGCCGGACATTGCCGTCCTCACAGCGTGGGTAGCTCGGAAGGGCCAGGAGAGTATCTTCCCGGATGGTATCCGTCAAGTTGATCGTACCATCCTTCGCAATCTCGATTTCGGAGGCGTAATCGGCCAGTTCCACCCGGAACTCGAAGCGTTCCAGGCAGCCGCCGCATTCGAGGCTGAAGGTGGCCTCCAGCCGGCCGCTGACGAGGAGATCGCTGCCGTCGCGCTCCAGATGGAGCTCATACTTCAGCGGGGAAATGGGCTGAACGGGGTCTTTTTCGTCCAAGGCGAAGAAGGCGGGCGGTTCCTGGCCGGAGATGTCTTTGCCTCCCTCGGGGATGGAGCGCAGGTCGATTTGAAAGGGGCGGTGCATGGGAAAGGGGGGTTATTGAAGCTTGGACCGCAACGCCAGCGCCACGTTTGGAGGAACGAACTGATCAATGTGGCCACCCAGACGGCAGATTTCTTTCACCAAACGGCTGCTGATATAGGTGTACTCTTCGCGGGGCATGAGGAACAGGGTTTCGAGGTTCGGTTCCAATTTACGATTCATGAGGGCGAGTTGGAACTCGAATTCGAAGTCGGATACCGCGCGAAGGCCGCGCACGAGGGCGATGGCCTTGTGTTTGCGGGCAAAATTCACCAGCAGGCCCTCGAACGGCATGACCTCGATGCCATTGATCTCGGCGGTGGCGGAGCGGATGAGCTCGACGCGTTCCTCCACACTGAAGAGGCTCTGCTTCGTATTGTCCCGGGCCACGGCGATGATGAGATTGTCAAAAATGCCCGCCGCACGCTGCAACACGTCGAGGTGGCCGTTGGTGATAGGGTCAAAGCTGCCGGGATAGATCGCGCGTCGCATGATATTCTGAGCGGATTGTAGCGGCTGCGGCAGTGTGTGAAAAGAGAAAGCTCACGCCAGCAAAACCTGCGCCATGGCCAGCTCACGGGTATGTGTCAGGCTCACGAGGCAGGAGGCGTCGCCGGCGTGTTCTTTGGCCATGCCATGCAGGGTGATCATCGGTTTGCCACTGGTCTCGCGCACGACTTCGATGTCGGTCCAGTTCACGCCTTCGGCCCAGATGCCGGTGCCGAGGGCCTTGGCCACGGCCTCTTTGGCGGCGAATCGTGCCGCGTAGTGCATCGCCGGTTCAGCGCAGGCATCGCAGTAGGCGATCTCCGCCGCCGTGAAGGTGCGCTCTTTGAAGCGCTGGCCGTGCTTTTCCAGCAACTCGCGGATGCGGGACACCTCGACGAGATCAATGCCGATGCCGGTGGGTTTCATCGGTGTTCAGTCGCGATAGGTCGCCATGACCGCCAGCATTTCTTTCACCGCTTCACGCAGGCCGATGAACACGGCACGCGAAACAATGTGATGACCGATGTTCAACTCCGCGAGATGCGGAACGGCCCAGAGGTCGGGAAGATTGCTCGTCGTGAGCCCATGCCCGGCATTGATTTGCAGGCCCAGCTCATGTCCCAGCTCGGCCGCCGCGCACAGACGCCGCACCTCGGCGGCACGTTCGGCACCGGTGTGATTGGCGAAGGTGCCGGTGTGCAGTTCGATCATGGCCGCGCCGATTTCGGCGCTGGCGCGCACTTGTTCGAGGTCCGGGTCGATGAACATGCTGACGCGGGTGCCGTTGTCGCTGAGCGCCTTCACGGTTCCGCGCAGGGATTCACGCTGGCCCGCCACATCGAGACCGCCTTCCGTCGTCACCTCCTCGCGGTTTTCCGGCACCATGCACACAAAATGGGGCCGCACTTCCAGGGCGATGTCCAGGATCTCGCGGGTGTTGCCCATTTCCAGATTCAGCTTTGTGGTGATCTTGCTCTGCAGCAGCCGCACATCGGCATCCTGGATGTGACGCCGGTCGGCTCGCAAATGCACGGTGATCGAGTGGGCTCCCGCAGCCTCGGCCTCCAAGGCCGCTGTCAGCGCGGAAGGCTCCGCGTTGGGCGACTCCAGCATGGCACGATAGCGTGCCTGACGCAGGGTCACGACATGGTCGATGTTGACTCCGAGGAGCAGATTGGGTTGGGGCATGAACGCTATGTAGCGAAGGCATTCGTGCCCGCAAGCAGCACGTCCTGGTTCCCTTTTGACACACTTTTGACAGAAAAATGTAACTGCCCGCCCAAGAAGTGGAAGTACTGGATCGCTTGCTCATGTGATGACGCATGAGTCATCAATCCCCCACTCTCATGAAATCACTCTTCTATACCATCCTCATCATCGGTGCCGCCTTTCTAGGTTATGATTACTTCCTGGCACCTCCTGGACAGAAAATGGTCTTCAAAAGCCTCAACCCGCCGAAACAGGCAAAAGTCGTTCCCGTGAAGCCGGTTGAGGAGAAAAAACCAGTCACGATCGAAACAGCGCCCGCACCGGTCAAGCCCGTGGTGGTGGAGACGCCCAAGCCGGTGGCACCCACTCCGGCATCTGCGTCTGTCGCGGTCTCAGCGGGGCCCAGGTTCGATCCCATCGAGGTTCTCACCGGCAACTGGCAGAAGATTCCGCCTTCTGCTTTCGCCCCCCCACGCGAGGTGCAACTGCTGCAGGAGGCCGAGTTCAAGATGAGCGTCGGCGCCAGCAAGGTGGCTGCCGGTGGCATAGCCTTTGCCATCAGCGCTGACAACGGTGTCATCACGTTAGCGCCCACGGCCACGTCACCAGCACGCGCGCAACTGCCCATCGACAGCACAGATTTGAAGATGCGGCTCAATGAAGTTTACGAAAAGTGGAAGATCGTGCGCGCGGCGGAGCTCAAGGCCATTGCGGCAAAGAAGCAGATGTCCTCCGCACAGCATGTCTCTGCCGCGCCCTCCAGCAGCGAGGCGGATGCGAGCGGCAAGCCGGTGCGTGACTCGTCCGGCGCTTATCCGCTGCTCGTTGCCAGCATGAAGCGCGGCCAGGTCACGGAAATCACGCCGGAGAACATCACCGGCTGGCAGGAGCCGCAGCCCACGACGATCCAAGGCAAGGGTGGCTGGGCGGTGAAGGTGAACTTCAATGCAAAAACCGTGTTTGGCCCGCAGCCCGCCGAAGCACAGGCGCTCGTTCTCAACGGCAAAGTCACCGGCTGGTACTTCACCGGCTCCGGTGAAGAAGTGCCGTGAGCTGCTGCTGCGGCGGCAGACGCTTTTGCAGGTGCGTCGATAAAATATCCGCACGTGGAAGTTTCCGTTTGCCAGAGCAATGCATGCGTTTAATATCGCGGCCCTATTCTTGGTGAGGAGCGGTAGCTCAATTGGTTAGAGCGCCAGCCTGTCACGTTGGAGGTTGCGGGTTCAAGTCCCGTCCGTTCCGCCATGAATTTTAAAGCCGCCTGTGCCAGGCGGCTTTTTTCATGCCACATGACACCGTTTCAGCAGAGAGTTTATGAGTTCATCCGCGAAGTGCCGCGGGGAAAGGTGACGACCTACCGCGCGATTGCGAAGGCGCTGCATTGTCGCTCAGCTCAGGCGATCGGGCAGGCTCTCAAACGCAACCCGCTGGCTCCCGAGGTGCCCTGCCATCGTGTGATTCGCGCGGATCTGACGCTTGGGGGTTATTCCGGTCAAACTGCGGGTAAGAAGATGCGTGAGAAATTGGCGCTGCTGAAGTCTGAAGGCGTGGAGTTCGTGGACGGACGGCTCAAAGATTCCGCCAGAGTGTGGCCTGAAGAATGAAGGTGGTTACTTCAGCGGGAATTCATAGCACCGGCGCTCCTCTGGCAGCATGCTGGCCTTGGGGCTGATGGACTTGATCACGCCTTTGGCTTCGTCATGGAAGCCACCGCTGTGGGCGATGGCGGCAAAGACAGCGCGTTGTCCTTCGGTGAGAAGATTCAAATCCATGTACTGAAGATAGGAGACAGCCTGCTGGATGTCATGCAGACGCCAGAAGGCCAGGGCCACGGTGAGCCGGCGCAGATTGTCCTTGGGCTGGGTTTGCAGCAGTTTCTGGGCGTTGCGCAGACACAATTCGATGTTCCTTCCAGCCAGCAGGCTGGTGTAGAGGTGACGTTCAATAAACGAATTGTCATCGGGCCAGCGTTGCACGGCATCCAAGGTCGCTTGCAGCAGAGCTTCGGTGTTGTGGTTGGCCTCGCAGGACTTGATGAGACCGGCAAACGCCTCGCGTTCGATCCGTGGCGGTGCTGAAGCGCGCTGAGCGGCCTTGATGGTAAGACGGTAGGCATCCTCGGCGATGTCGAAATGGCCGCGGTCCTCGCCATACTGGGCGATGCGCAGCAGGGAGGGGTAGCGCCCGTTGATTTGGGCCGCATCCTTGGCGGCGATGAGTTTGGAGCGCAGTTCCTCGGCGGGTTTTTTCAAAACGTAGGCCAGGTGCGCGCGGAACATGGCCACCGTGGTGGGGTCGAGAATATCCGCGACTTTGGGATCATTGACCAGGCGTTCCAGGTCGTTGAACCGCTGGAGCATGGTGAGCGCGTTGAGGTAGTTCTCCAGCAGCCCCTGATGGGCCTTGGCATCCTCCTCGGGCAGGATGGTCAGCACCTGCAGGAATTCACCCTCCTCGACCAGCCAGCGCACAAACGGCAGCAGTTCATTGCGCTTTTTGTCCCGGTACTTCGCCGTGGCCTCCATGACGATCGCCTTTTTGCGTTCCGGTGACTGCTGCACCTCGCGTTTCAAGGCGGTGACATAGTGCCGGTCATCCGCCTTGGGATGTTTCTTGAGACGTTGGATCAGCTTGACGGTGTCGGCAGGTGTCAGGGATGGCAGTCCGCTGATGTACTCCAGGGTTTGCAGGCCGAGCGCGTCATCTTGAGCGGCCAGAGTCCAGAGCAGTTCCATGCCCTGGCCTGCCTCGCCAGGATTGCCAGAAGAGATTTGCACCTTGGCGAGACGCAGTGCGCTCTCCTTGTCGTCGGGATTTTTTTCGGTGTAACTGCGCAGCACATTGAGCAGCGGTTTGTTCTGCTCACGCTGGCCCCAGACATCCTCGGCCAGCTTCATCAGCGCCTCGCTGGGCTGCTCCACGCGCATCAGTTGCTCCAGCGCCGAAGAGGCCTCCTTCGGTCTTCCGAGGTTCATAAGGCAGCGCACATGCATCTGCTCATCGGCGGGGGTGAGGGCCTCGTGCTCCTTCAGCTTGTCATAGAAAAACAGCGCCGTGTCGCGCTTCATCTGCGTGAAGTACTCAAAGTTCAGCCGGATGGCCTCGACGCTCTCAGGAGCCTTGGTGTAGGCCTCCTGCGCCTTCATCACGGCATTGACGATCTGCCCGTTCTCCGCCATGCGCCGGGCCTCCTTCACCATGCTCTCCGCACGCATGTTTTTGTACGAGTTCTTCAGCGGCCTGGCATACACGATGCCAAGGATCAGCAATGTGGTGGAGATGCAGATGATCACGAAGGCGGCGATCCAGCGCGCCAGCGGCGACTGGCGGTCACGATGCGCCACCGTGGGCGGTACCAGCCATTCCCATGCGGCGATGAAGGGACGCCACAGGACAAAGGGTTTCTGTGACAGATCCTTGGTAGGATCAATGTTTTGGTTCCAAAGCATGAAGATCGGCGGCTGGGGGCATGGAATGTAGGTGGTCGGGGTGCTCAGTCACGTTGAAATTTTTTCTGCAACCTGATTGTCAGCAGCCGCGTTCAACGCAGCCCGCACCCTGCGAAAATTCAGTTGAAAAGACCTGCGGACCTCCTAAAGCAGCGATCCGCGATTGAACGTCCGGAGGGGGCGAACAACCAGACGCCTCCCCCCTGTGGCGTCAATCTCCCCAACCAACCGATCCCAACGACGTTATGATCCAAGTTAAGAACCTCATCAAAGTGTTCGGCACCAAGGTGGCAGTCGATGATGTCTCCTTCTCCGTGGAAAAAGGTGAAGTGCTCGGCTTCCTCGGGCCGAACGGCGCCGGCAAATCCACCACCATGCGCATGGTCACCGGTTACTTCCGCCCCACCGGCGGCAGCGTGAAACTCTGCGGCATCGACATGCTGGAGGAGCCGGAATTAGCGAAGCAGCGCCTCGGCTACCTGCCGGAAAACGCCCCGCTCTACTCCGACATGACGGTGGCCAGCTTCCTGGCCTTCTGTGCCGAAATGCGCGGCCTGCACGGCTCCGCACGCACCAAGGCCATCGACCGCGTGCTGGACATGTGCTTCCTCGACAACGTGCGCAATCAGAGCGTTGACACGCTCTCCAAAGGCTACCGCCACCGCACCTGCTTCGCGCAAAGCATCATCCACGACCCCGATGTGCTCATTCTCGACGAGCCGACCGATGGCCTCGACCCGAATCAGAAGCACGAGGTGCGCAGCATGATCAAGCGCATGGGCCAGAACAAGGCCATCATCTTCTCCACGCACATTCTGGAGGAGGTCGAGGCCGCCTGCTCGCGTGCCATCATCATCGACCGCGGCAAAGTCGTGGCCGACGGCACGCCGGAAAGCCTCAAGAAGCTCGTCCCCGGCGCGAACTCGCTCGACGAGGTCTTCCGCAGCATCACGAAGCCCGACACGGCAAAAAAAGCGGCGTAACGTCCCAATCATTCCCCCCAACCCAATTCTACTCAACATGAGCAACCGCGACATTCAAAACACCGTGGCCGTCTTCAAACGGGAGTTTCTGGCCTACTTCAATTCGCCCGTGCTTTACGTCATCGTCGTCATCTTCCTGCTGGCGTCGATGGGCTTTCCCTTCTTCTTCTCACGCATCCTCGACAGCGAGGACGTTTCGTTGACGGAACGCTTCTTCGTCTGGCATCCATGGATTTACACCGTGCTCGCGCCCGCCGTCGGCATGCGCCTTTGGTCAGAAGAGCACCGTCTCGGCACGATTGAGCTGTTGCTGACCATGCCGGTGTCACCCTGGCAGGCCATTCTCGGCAAATTCTTCGCCGCCTCGTGCGTCTGGCTCATCGGCCTCACACTGACCTTCCCCATCGTGTGGACCGTCTGCTACCTCGGTGATCCTGACATGGGCCCGATCATCAGCGGCTACATCGCCAGCTACCTTTACGCGCTGGCCTGCCTCTCCGTCACCTGCGCGGTGAGCGCCATCACGCGCAGCCAGGTGGTGTGCTTCATCGTCAGCGTGGCCTTCTGCATGGTCATAGCCCTCATCGGCGATCCGGGCGTCACACACACCATCGTCAGCACGGTTCCGGACTGGGCGGAGGGTGTCGTGCGGTTCATCAGCTACTTCAGCTTCATGGATCACTTCTATGAGCTGACCAAGGGCATTTTTGTCTTCCGCGATGTGCTCTACTTCCTCTCCGTCATCGTCGTGACTCTCTTCATCACCAACCAGGCACTGCGTGCCAAACGCGCCTGATTTTGGCATCAAACCAACCCAACACCTGATTTGACACCATGAGCGTGAATCTCAACAGCAAGCAAGCCACCACCGGCATCACCGCCGTCCTGGTGATCGCCATTATCGTCGTCCTGAACTTCCTCGTCGGCGGCCTCGGTTTCGGCAACTTCCGTATCGACCTCACCGAGGACCGCATCTACACCCTCTCCCAGGGCACGAAGAACATTCTCAGCCGTCTCAACGAGGATGAGCCGGTCACCATCCGTTATTACTACACCACGGATGACCGCGTGATGCCGAACGTCCTCAAGCCGCATGTGCGGGCCGTGGAGGATCTCCTGCTGGAACTCGTGAAGGCCTCCGGCGACAAGATCATCCTCGAAACCATCCACCCGAATCCGAACACGGAGGAGGAGGACAAGGCGCGTGAGGATGAAATCCAGGACATGGGGCCCGTGAACCAGGAGGGGGATAAAATCTACCTCGGTCTCGCCATCCAGTGCCTGGATCAGAAGGAGGTCATCCCCTTCCTCAATCCGCCGGCACCGAATGAAGGCTCCGCCGTCGAGTATGACATCGCCCGCGCCATTTCGAAGGTCATCAAGCCGGCGAAAAACGTCGTCGGCGTCATGAGTTCCATTCCAGTCATGGGTTCGCCCATGTATCCGTTCCAAAAACAACGCGGGCAGGAGCCCTGGGTGGTCGTTCAGCAGCTTCGTGCCGACTATGAGGTCGTCGAGGTGCCGATGGGAACCGACAAGATCGACTCCAACATCAAGGTGCTCCTCGTGTTGCATCCGGCGGACATCATGGAAAGCGCCGAATACGCCATCGACCAGTTCCTGCTTGGCGGCGGCAAGGTCATCGCCCTCGTCGATCCAAACAGCGTCGTCGCCCAGGCCTTCAGTGGTCAGCAGAATCCGATGACCGGCCAGCCCGGCGGCCAGATCAACACCGCCTCCGACCTGAAAAATCTCTTCAAGTCCTGGGGCATCGGTTTCAAGAACGACATGGTCGTCGCCGACATGAACTACCGCGGCATGCTGCAAGGTCGCAACAACCCCACCGCGCTGCAACTGCCTGCGGCAGCCATCAGCCGCGAGGATCGCATCACCTCTGGCCTCAACTCGCTCACCATGGTCACCTCCGGTTCGTTCAGCATCGACAAACGTGACGGCATTGACGCTGACACCCTGGTCACCAGCTCGGAAGAATCTGCCATGATCGACATCGCTGATGCGGAAAAAGCGCGTTCGCCGCAGGGTCTCACCACCTTCAATTCCGGTGGTCGCAAGCAGATCCTCGCCGTCCGTTTGACCGGCAAATTTAAAACCGCCTTCCCGGACGGCAAACCTACCAAGGCCCCGGGCAAACCTGACACGGGCGGTGCTCAAGACGAAGCGAAGCCCGCGCCTGTCACAGTCACCACGCCGCCGGTAGCTGTTCCCGCCGCCGCTCCCACCCCGGCTACTGCACCTGTGGCAGCTCCCGCTGCTGTACCGTCCGCCGCACCTGCACCAGCGGCTGAGAAGAAAGAAGAGCCGAAGAAGGACGACGGTTCCCTCAAGGAATCCGCCAACAGTGAAGGTGTCGTCATCCTCTTCGCCGATGTGGACATGCTCTATGACGCCTTTTGCGTGCAGCAGGATCCCATGACCGGCATGCTCGTTTCCCGCACCGGCAATCTGCCGGCGATCTTGAACGCCGTGGAAGTCCTCTCCGGTGGTGGCGATCTCCTTCAGGTGCGCAACCGCAAGTCCGCCGTGCGTCCCTTCAGCACCATCAAGGAAATGCGCGAGAAGGTGGAAAGCCGTTTCCGCCCGCAGTTGATGGCCTTGGAGGCCGAGCGCCAGAAAACTGCCGAGAAAATGGGCTCTCTGCGCCTGAAGCGCGATTCCAAAGGCAAGGGCTTCATTGTCGATCCTCAGCAGCAGAAGGACCTCGAGGCACTCATGCAGAACGATGTCGATCTCTCCCGCAAGGTGCGCGACATCAAGAAGGAGCAGAACAAGGAGATCGAGTACACCAAGACCATGCTCAAATGGCTGAATTTCCTCGCCGTGCCGCTGCTCGTCAGTTGCGCCGGCATCCTGCTCGCCATCCGCCGTCGTGCCGTCACCGCCGCGGTTTGATTCATCCCCTCATTTCCAATCCTGTTTTTACACACCATGAAAAAGATCATCATTCTGCTCGTCGTGCTCGTCGCGCTCGTCGGAGCCGCTCTTTATCAGCAGAAGGACCGCAAATCCCGTCTCAGCACCGGTTCCCGCAAGGGCACGGACTTGCGCGAGCTGCTCATTCCTGACTTCGACGTGAACAGCGTCCAGAAAATCCGCATCAAGGATGCCCAGGACGAGGTCAACGTTGTCCTCAGCGGCACCACCTGGACCGTCGCCGAGCGCGGCGGTTATGAGGCCAGCTTCGACAAGATCAGCCGCGCCCTCCTCGCCCTCAAGGAGCAGAAGATCAGCCGCAAGCAGTTCGTCGGCAAGGAATCCTGGGGCAAGGTCGGCGTTCAGCCTCCCGGCGAGCCCAATGCCTACGGCATCGGCACCCTCGTCGAACTGCTCGACACCAAGGGCAACATCAAGAAGTCCCTCGTCCTCGGCGGCAACGTCACCAGTTCTGGCAATCAGAACGCTTCCCCCTTCGGTGGCAACAGCGAGCGTCTCGTGCGCATGGTGAACCCAGACGACGGCGAAACCATCTGGACCGTGGGCAACACCTTCGCCGACCTCGAAAGCAAGGCCGACACCTGGCTGGAGAAGGCCTTCTTCGACGTGCAGAAGGTCAAGTCCGTCGAAGTCACCGCCGCCAAACCCGAAGACTCCTGGAAAGCCTCCCGCCCCGATGCCGAGGCCACCGAGTTCACCCTCGAAGGGGCCAAGCCCGGCGAAAAACTCGACAACGGCAAGACCAACCTCACCAGCCTCCTCTCCAGCCCTACCTTCAACGACGTGCTGGTCAAGGACAAGGCCGCCGCCAGCCTGAAGGACGCCGTGAAGGCGAAGCTCGTCACCTTCGAGGGCTTCACCTACAACGTCCAGGCCGTGAAAAAGAACGTGGACGGCACGGACAAATACTATCTCTCCGTCACCATCAGCGCCGACCTCCCCAAGGAACGCGCCCCCGTGAAGGATGAAAAGCCCGAGGACAAAAAGACCAACGACGAGGCCTTCGCCGCCGAAAAGAAAAAGCAGGAGGAAAAGCTCACTGCTGAGAAGAAACTCGAAGGCTGGGTCTATGAGGTCACCGAATACACCGTGAGCAACCTCCTCAAGAAACGCGGCGAAATTCTTGCCGAGCCGGAGACGAAGGGCTCCCCCGTCGGTGTTCCCGCCACAGGTGGAAGTCCCACCGGCCTGCCCGATGTGAAAAAGATGCTCGAAGGCCTGAAGCCCGCCCCGGCCGCTCCGGGTCTCACCACGCCCGCCTCCCCGCTGCCCGAAGCGCCCAAGCCGGAGATCAAACCCGCGCCTGCTCCCGGAGCCAATCCCGTCACCGGCGAAAAACCTGCCGCCAAACCCGCTGCCGACGCCGCGAAGAAGTAGCCGCGCTTGTCAGAGCACGGCGCAACGCTGCCCCACTATTCACCACGGAGTGATGCCCTTGAGCATCACTCCGTTTTTTCAGTGCAGGTCGAAGCCTTACGGGCCGAAACCAATCTCCACCAGCACCGACCGGTGATCTGAACCCATCGCCGGTCCGATCACACGCTTTCGCACCGTCAGCCCGCCTTTGACCAGCACATGGTCGATGGGAATCATCATCGGCAGGTTCAGACCCCATGTCGGAGGCCAGACAGGATCGACGGAGCTAAATCGCAGGCCGCTTGTTTCGCATAGCAGCCGCATGCCTTCGCACCAGGGCGTGGCATTGAGATCACCGGCCAGGATGACCTCGCCGTTGATGCTGGCTGCGATGGTGCCGATCTGGGAAAGCTGTGAGCGCCACTCCTGCGCACTCAAACCACCCATCGGCGGCATGGGGTGTGTGGCGATGACCGTTAGTGGGCGGCCGAGATGATCGAGATTGAGCAGGACCGTCGGCAAAGCCCAGACCGTGAACCGGCGGACCTCGCTGCTCTTCAATGGCAGGCGCGTGTAGCAGGCGACGCCAAAATTACCATCGTTCATCTCCTCAATACGATGCGGATATTTCACCCGCAGCGGCTCCAGGCTCATGCGCCAGGTGTCGTTCACCTCAAGCAGGCAGACGATGTCCGCGTCTGCCTTCAGCACATGCTCGATGGCGGCGACGTGGTTCTCATTGTCCACCATGACATTGAAGGTCATCACCCGCAGCGGCTTGTCAGCCTTGATCATCGCCGCATCGGAGGTCTGGTGGAAGGCATGAACGATCTGCGCGTTCCACAGCAGCGAGATCAGAGAGGCGAGGACCAGCCAGGTGCGGCGTCGAAACAGAGCGAAGATCAGCACGGCACCACAGGCGAGGATGTATTGCAGACGGAAGTGCGATAGCAGATCAAGCATCCATCCATAGCGCCCCAGACTGCCCAGCCAGGTGCCCGTGAGTGACAGAAAAGCGATGACCTCGCAGAATCCCCCGAAGGAGACGGACATTTTCAAAAGAGAGGGTTTGTCGGCTGGCGGCGCGTCGTCACTCATCGGCAATGGCTGTGACCATGAATGCGATCCGTTCTGGATGCACCTTCTTCTTGCACGGTGATGGCCCCCGTTCATGGATGACACATGGGCAAACTCCAGGATAAAATCGCAGTCGTCACCGGGGCCGGACGCGGCATCGGCAAAGCCATCGCAGAAGCCTTCGCCGCCGAGGGCGCGAAAGTCGCCGTCGTCAGCCGCACACAGGCGAATGCGCAAAGCGCCGCCGATGCCATCAACGCGGCACATCCCGGTGCCGCCAAGGCCTATGCACTTGATGTGGCCGATGGTCCCGCTTGTGCCGAGGTCGGGAAGCAGATTCTCGCTGATTTTGATCACGTGGACATTCTCGTGAACAACGCTGGCGTCACCAAGGACGGCCTGCTTCTGCGCATGAGCGAGGAAGATTGGGACGTCGTGCTCGACACCAACCTCAAAGGCGCCTTCAACATGGTCAAAGCCGTGCAGCGCAGCATCCTGAAGCAAAAAGGCGCGCGCATCATTAACATCAGCTCCGTCATCGGTCTCATCGGCAACGCCGGTCAGGCCAACTACGCCGCCAGCAAGGCCGGACTCATCGGCTTCACGAAGTCGCTCGCCCGTGAGTTCGCCGGACGCGGCGTCACCGCGAACTGCATCTGCCCCGGCTTCATCGCCACCGACATGACGCATGTGCTCAATGATCAGGTGAAGGAGGAGATTTTGAAGAAGATCCCGCTCGGTGATCTCGGTGCCGCCGAAGACATCGCCGCCGCCGCCCTCTACCTCGCCAGCCCGGCCGCACGCTACGTCACCGGTCAGGTGCTTGCCGTTGATGGCGGCATGGTGATGTGAGTTTCACGGCGCATCCAGAAACAGCATTCCGACAATGCTCATCGCGTTGAAGATCGAATGTAGCAGCATCGGCACCAACAGGCAGCCGGTGATCTCGTAGGCGAGGCAGAACAGCACCGCGAGCATCCACAGCGGCAGCAGGCTGCCGACGTGCAGGTGGATGATCGCAAACATGAGTGATGAAGCCAGTGCCGCGAACGGGGCGTCCGTGTAGCGCTTCAACACGCCATACACAAAGCCACGAAACAACGTCTCCTCGGCCAGGGGGGCGATCACCACGGCGGCGATGATCACCAGAATTTTGAAACCGATGCCGCCGGACTCAAACGCCTTCACGGTCTCCTGCGGTTGAAGATCAGGCCAGATGTCCTTCAGCCAGCTCACGGTGGCGGCGGAAACGAGATTGACGGAGATCAGGATGATCACAGTGAACATCAACACCACCATCGCCAGCGACCGCCAGTGCAGGTGCTGCAGGCCGAACAGCTCCGCCGGATTCAATCCGCGCAACCGGTGCAAATAGAGCAGCAGTCCGGCACACACGACGAGATTGAAGGCCATGCTCACCACCAAGCCGCTGTCATTCACGCTCCTGCCACCTTCACCTCCGCTTTGCGGATCCATGGCGATGATGAAAAACAACCCCAGTCCTGCCAGCACCAGCAGATCCGGCACTGCATAAGGCCGCGAGAGCACCTGCCCTTCGTAATTCCACGAGACCTCGGGCCGGTAATGCCGTAGCAGGCGATAGCCGATCAGCGCCAGCGCCGTGGCGAGACTGACAAGGATCGAGAGGTCACGCAGGACCCCCGCTGTGGGAACATCCAGCATGATCAGCGGGCAAAGCTCGGCGGCAGATAGTAGGGCACACCCGGCAGCAGTTTTGGCAGCAGTCCGCTGCTGAGATCGAGCTGAACCTTGGCCGGTTGAGCGTTTGCCTTGGCTGAGGCCATGCCGAAAGCATCAAACAGGCTCATCTCCTGGCGATATTTCACCACGCCGGCATCCGCCGCCTTGCCGAGTTCACGCGCCAGCGCGTACGCATCCTCCACGTAGCCGATCTGATCCACCAGCTTCGCCGTCAGCGCCTCGCGTCCCGTTACTACACGGCCATCGGCCACGTTTTTGAGCTGATCTTTGGGCACGCCGCGCGCCTCCGAGACGATGCCGAGAAAACGATCATACATCTGCGTCACAAGGTTCTGCACATAAGCCTTCTCATCGTCACGCATCGGCCGTGCGCCGCTCAGCGAGTCCTTGAACGCGCCGCTGGTGAAGGTCGTCATCGACAGGCCCACTTTGCCAAACAACTCGCTGTAGTTCATCGTCTCGATGATCACGCCGATGCTCGCCGTGAGCGTCGTCTCGCTCGCCACAATCTTCGTGGCACCGCAGGCGACGTAGTAACCGCCCGAGGCCGCCATCGAGTCCATGTAAACGACCACCGGCTTCTCCTTGGCCGCCTTCTTCACCGCGTTGTAGATGATGTCCGAAGCCGTCACCTCGCCGCCGGGAGAGTTCACGCGCAGCACGATGGCCTTCACGTTTTTGTCCTCCACCGCCTGCTCCAGCGCACGCTTGATCGAGTCCACGCTCGGCATCGCGTTCGAAAAAAGCCCGCCGATGTCCATCGACGAAATAATGCCCTCAAGGTCGATGTGCACGATCTTGTCACGTGTCGGCTTCTTCGCCGTCTCCACGGTGGTTTCATGCAGATGGCGTTTGGGGCGTGCGGTCGAAAACATCGCCTCGCCGCCGACATCCAGGTTCAGCTTGCCCATGAACTGGCCCAGATTCAGGCCAAGGCTCACGACCAGCGCGAGTAGCAGCAGGACGATCAGGCATCCATACGATTTGTTGCTCATAATAGAGCGAAGCTACGCGTCACCACACCCCTTGCCAAGCCGTCAGCGTAAAATTGTGCTTCACAATACCAAAGCATCGCTGACCAGCACATTTTCGAGGCATTGTTTCAAACGAGCGACTTCAAATACTCGCGCAGGGCAGGGGCGATGTCGTCGCGTTGCAGGCCGAAGTGGATGTTGGCCTTGATGAAATCAAGCTTGTTACCGATGTCGTGACGTGCGCCGTCGTAGCGCAGGCCATAAAGTGTTTCCTCGCGCATGAGGCTGGCCATCGCATCGGTGAGCTGGAGTTCGCCGCCTTTGCCGGGCGGTGTTTTGGCGAGGTGGTCAAAGATGCGTGGCGAAAGCACGTAGCGTGCACTGACAGCGAGATTGGACGGCGCCTCCTCGGGTTTCGGCTTCTCGACGAAGGTGGTGGCACGAATGAGGCCGGGGGAGATTTCATTGCCACCGAGAATGCCGTAGCGGCTGACTTTTTCGGGCGGCACTTGTTGCAGCGCGACCGCAGAACCGCCGTGCGTTTCAACGACATCGGCCAGTTGACGTGTGACAGGCTTGTCAATGTAGCTGGTGACGACGGTGTCGCCCAGCAGAACGGCGAAAGGTTCATTGCCGACATGATCGCGGGCATGGAGGATTGCGTCGCCGAGGCCGCCCATTTTTGGCTGCCAGATGAAATGGATGCGTGCCATGGTCTGCATGCGGCGCAGCTCAGCGAGGTCAGCATCGCGGCCTTTGGCGGCGAGTTCGGCCTCGAGATCGAAGGCAGGATGAAAATGCTCCTCAATCGAACGTTTGGAGCGCGAGATGATGATGAGGATGTCCTCGATGCCGGACGCGACGGCTTCTTCGACGACATACTGGATCACCGGCTTGTCCACCAGCGGCAGCATCTCCTTCGGCACGGCCTTGGAGATGGGGAGGAAGCGGGTGCCGTAGCCAGCGGCGGGAATGACAGCTTTGCGGACGCGTTGGGACATGGTCAGTCTTTTTTGAACAATCCTTTGAGGCCTTTGAAGGTGTCGATCAGCTCCTTGGCCTTGTCCTCGATGTCGCCACCAAGAAGCCCCTCCAAACGGCGCTGGATGTCCGGCTTCACCTTCGGATGGGAGAGTGTGCCGGTGATCGTGAGGTCGAAGGAGAGACGACCCTGCTCATCAGAGAAGCCATCGACCACCATGCGGGAGATCGTCTCGCCCAACCCCCGGGAAGCGACGCCGCGCACGACCTGTTCCTTCAAGGCCGGGCCGCAATACAGTCGCGTGAGCAGTGTCTGGTCGTCCTTGGCCATGTCCAGCCAGGAATCCCGCTTCACCGTGACCTCGTAATCGGGCAGCGCGAGGTGGGCGTTGTCGAGAAAGGTCACGCGCTGGTCCTTCGAGAGGATGTGGATATTGAGATCCTGCGCCAGCGGGCCGCCGAGACGGATGCCGCGCAGATCAATGCCGTATTTCATGAGCTTGTCGAGGTTCTCGCCTGCGGCGTCGCCGATGGTGATGTGGCCGCCGAGGGTCGAGCCGCGGTCGATGGTGAGCTTGAGCATCGCGGCGGGCGACCACATCCCCGTGGCAGGATCGGCCGGGTTCACCTCGCCTTCACCATGCAGCCTCATGTCGGCAAAATGCACCTGCTGCATGTTTCCGCCGATCTTCGCCACGCCATCCACCACCACTTTGGCACTCAGACGGGCATGCAGGCGGTTGTGCGCCGCGAGATTATCCGGGTCGATGTCGATATCGGTCAAGGCGAGGCTGAAGTCACTGATGTCGGCGTCGAACTTGGCATCAGCGTCCTGGTTGATGATATGAAAGTGTGCCTGCTCGATGCTGATTTCCTGCAGGGCCAGCCGTGCGGCGCGTGATTTCTCATTCGGCGGCACGTCCACATTGGGGACGGAGGCAATCACCGGCTCGGTGGTTTCCTGCACCAGGGTGGGCTTGCCAGGGGCTAGCGGCACAGTCACCGGTGGTTCGGCCCCAGGTGGAGGCACCGGGATCGCGCGTGGCACGCCATCTGCGGTCAACAGCATGCCTTCCGTGGGCCGCTGAAACAGCCTTTCCAAGGAGCTGCCCTGCGGACTCAGCGTTTCCTGCACTTCCACGCCCATGATGCGCAGCACGCGCGGGTAAACGTCCCGCCGCCACAGCCCGGCCGGCTCCAGTTCGAGGTAAGCCATTTCGATCTCCACCGGCGCATGCTTGAGCGGCGGGCGCGCCTCCAGCGGCGTTCCGGCATACTGGTCACGCGGTGCGATCTTCAGACCGCTGAGTCGAAGCGTCGGCGGCCAGGCAAAGAGCGTGAACACCACGTCATCGAGTTGCACGCGAGCGTTGATGTTCTTCTCCGTCTCCAGCACGAGACGCTCCTTGTTCACGTAGCTTCTCAGCCACCAGGCGCCGCCCAGCGGTGCGGCGACCGCCAGCAGCGTGAACAACCCCAGCAGGATGAGGACAAGGCGGATGATCTTTTTCATGCGGTGAGCATAACCACCGATGCGCGCTTGGAAATTTGAGATTTGAAATTTGCAGCGGCGAATCCCGGCTATTGTCGCCACCCCGTTTCAACCCCTCCGCCCACTTTCCCATGTCCATCCGCGTCCGCTTTGCCCCCTCTCCCACCGGTGATCTCCACGTCGGAGGCGCACGCACGGCCTTGTTTAACTGGCTGATGGCCCGCAAGCACGGCGGCACGTTCGTGCTGCGGGTGGAAGACACCGATGGTGCGCGCAACACGGCTGAAGCGGCGGCGGGCATTCTCAAGGGCATGCGCTGGCTCGGGCTGGACTGGGATGAAGGCCCGGAAGCCGGCGGTGATTGCGGCCCGTATTTCCAAAGCCAACGCAAGGACCTCTACGATGCCTATTTCAAGAAGCTGGAGGACGCTGGACGCGTCTATGCCGAGCACGACGGCGCAATGCGCTTCAAATTCAGCCGCACGGCCATCACCGTGCATGATCTGGTCTGCGGCGATGTGACCTTCGCACCCACCGAGGAGCCGGACATGACGATCCGCCGCCCGGACGGCAGCTACATCTTCCATTTCGTCAATGTCGTCGATGACATCGAGATGCGCATCTCGCACGTCATTCGCGGCGAGGATCATCTGTCGAACACCTGGAAGCACATCGACCTCTTCAACGCCTTCGGTGCCACCGCGCCGACCTACGCGCACATCCCGCTGATTTTGAATCCGGACGGCACCAAGATGAGCAAGCGCGACGAAGGCAGCGCCATCGAGCACAGCTACATGAACGCCGGTTTCCTGCCCGACGCCGTGTTCAATTACCTCTGCATGCTCGGCTGGACGCCGAAGGCCGAGAGCGAAAAACTCTCCCGCACCGAACTCACCGCGCTGTTCGACGCCGACGCCATCCACAGCAGCAACGCGAAGTTCGATCTCAAGAAAGCGCAGTGGTTCAACGCCCAGTACCTGCGCGAACTGAGCCCCGCAGACCTGCTGAAGCACGCGAAGCCGTTCCTGACCGCCAAAGGCCTCGCCTGGACCGATGACGCGTTGGCCGCCGCCGCCGTTCACAGCGTACGCGAGAAGGTCAGCCTGCTCACCGAGCTGCCCGAGTGGGTGCATTACTTCTTCCGCGAGGATTTCCCCTTCGAGGCCGATGTCGTGACCAAACTGAAGGCCAAACCCGAAAACGCCGGCCTGCTCAAGGCCGCCAGCGATCAACTCGCCCAAGCCACCGAATGGACGGAGCAGAGTGTGCATGATGCCGTCGAAGCCGCCGCGAAGGCTTTGAGCGTGAAACCTGGTGCCATGATGCCACTGCTGCGTTTCGCTCTCAGCGGCCAGTCACGCGGGCCGGGTGTCACGACGATTGCGCAGTTGATTGGGAAAGAGAAGACGTTGGCAAGAATTCAGCGGGCGCTGACTGAGGTGCTGGTCGCATAGTTAGACGATATTCCACGCTTCTAGTCATATGTGGCCCTTCAAAAATAAACAGCCGAAGAAATCGGTATTCGACAATCCTCGCTACAAGGAGAATCCAATCTATCTCTTTTTTGAAGACTACATCTTGGACGTAATGGGCCATTTGCCGTCCGATAAGATCGACTCCATCCAGGCAATGAATCTCCAGAAGATATTCTCCACTCAATCGAGCCAGTGGCGAGATGTTATCCGCGAGGTTCTTCATTTATCCGCGACCATCGACATCGCCATTCTCGACCTCTGGATTCGCAACCAAAGCTGCTACGACGATACCAACCAAGGTTATCTCGCTTTCGCCCAGGACTTTACTGACCGCTACATGGCAGACGACAGCAAGATTGATGTATGGCCTGACGGCGCACTAGAGACAGCAAAGGAACGCATCAAACAATACCAATCCCAATGACGTCCAACTGGGGGTCATTATGAAACACTCTCCCCCACCCACTTCGCATAGCTCTCCGCCACCTGCTCCGGTTTGAGCGCCACGATCTCTGGCACGTCGTAGGGAGGCAGTTCACGCAGGCGTGATTCGAAGCGGGGGCCAGGCGGCTGTGTGGCCACGCTCGCCAGAGCGTGGAGGGGCAATGCGTCCGCCACCGGTCGTTCCGCCTTCTGGCGAAAGCAGCCACACAGGCACGCTGTGCCGCACACAAAGGTTGCGGCTCAACGACCGGGCGGCTATTCTCCCACCATGAACGACTGGCAAAAATGCCCTGCGGTGGAACGCGACCCTGAGCGGGTGAGCGGCGCGTGGATTTTCCGAGGGACGCGGGTGCCGGTGCGTGCTTTGTTTGAGAACCTGGAGGATGGCGCAACGGTGGATGACTTTCTCGAATGGTTTCCCGGCGTGCAACGCGCGCAGGTGGAAGCCGTGCTGAAACATGCGGAACGCAGCCTGTTGGTGGCAGCCTGATCATGCGAATTCTGTTCGACCAAGGCACACCCGCGCCGCTGCGCAGACATCTGCACCCGCATCCCGTGGATACGACCGCAGAGCGCGGCTGGTCCATGATCTCCAATGGTGAGCTGTTGAAGTGCGCGGAGGAGAGTGGCTATGAGGTGTTCATCACGACTGACCAGAACCTCTGCTATCAGCAGAACCTCACCGGCCGCCGCATCGGCATCGTGGTGCTGATGGCCACCTCCTGGCCACGCACGCAGCAGCGCATCCCGGAGATTCTCGCCGCCGTCAATCGTGTGCTAGGTGGCGGCTTTGAGGAAGTGGCGCTGTAACGCGCCACGTTGACCCCTTAAACGGCAACACTCTCCCCCACCCACTTCGCATACCCCTCCGTCACCTGCTCCGGCTTGAGCGCCACGATCTCCGGCACGTCGTAGGGATGCAGTTCGCGGAGGCGTGATTCGAAGCGGGGCCAGGCGGCGGGCGTGGTTTTGAAGATGGCGAGCACCTCGGCGGCGGTTTCGACCTTGCCCTCCCAGCGGTAGATGGATTCGATGGCGGGGATGAGATTCACGCAGGCAGCGAGTTGCGATTCCACCAGCGCCGTGCCAGTCTCGCGGGCTTTCCCGAGGTCCGGGAAGGTGCAAAGGACGATCAGGATGTCGTTCATGACCGCCAGTGTATGAGATCTGCCTTCATCGACAAGCTTATCAAACGCATGGACCGCCTCGAACCGGGCGAAGTCCAGGGCATCGTGCTGGAGCTGCTGCGGGAGAAGAAATTTCAGGAGAAGGTGTTCGAGGCGTTGCAGGAGGGCGTCATCCTGCTCGATACCGAGGGCAAGGTGAGCTACGTGAACCGGGCGGCCTGCACGTTTTTCGGCATGCAGCAGGATCAGGTGCTTGGACAACGACTCGCCCAAGGCGTGCGTGGTCTCGACTGGAACGAACTGCTCAAGCCGGGCACGGTGGTGAGCCGCGATCTGGAGGTGTTTTACCCCGAGAACCGCTACCTCAATTTCTACATCACCAGCATCGACGATGACTCGCCGCTGGGCTTCGTGATGCTGATCCGCGATGTCACGGAGACCCGCAAGCGCACCGAGGAACAGCTCGAAAGCGAGCGGCTGAACGCCTTCACGCTCCTGGCGGCCGGAGTAGCGCATGAGCTGGGCAATCCGCTCAATTCGTTGACCATCCACCTCCAACTCCTCGAACGCCGCCTCAAAAAGATGGGCGCGAAGGGCGAAAGCCTGCGCGAGCACCTCGACGTGGCCACGGGCGAGATCCGGCGGCTCGATTTCATCATCGGCCAGTTCCTGGCGGCCATCCGCCCCACGCAGCCGCAGCTCCAGCGCGTGCAGTTGCGCGAGCTGCTGGATGAATGCGTGCGCTTCCTGCAACCGGAGATCGAGCAGTCGAAGGTGAAGCTCAAACTCGATCTGCGGGCCGATTTGCCCGCCATGCCGCTCGATCCCGGCCAGATGAAGCAGGCGGTGTACAATCTCATCCGCAACGCCTGCCAGGCGATGCCGAATGGCGGCACGCTGACGATCAACGGCACCTTTACCGACTACGAGGTGCGCCTGAGCTTTGAAGACACGGGGAAAGGCATCAGCCCCGAGCAGATGGGCAAGCTCTTCCAGCCCTTCGCCACCACCCGCAGCACCGGCACCGGTTTGGGCCTGCTCATTGTGCGCCGCATCATCCGCGAGCATGGCGGCGAGATCGACATCGAAAGCCGCGAAGGTTTGGGCACCCGTGTGAGCCTGTGGCTGCCGCTGGTGGAGAAAAAGGTGCGGCTGCTGGAGGCGGGCGGGGAGGGAATGACGAAAGCAGCAGGATGAATGACGAATTTGCCGCCTAGGCTGGGCGCTGATCGAGATGCCCCCGGACAAAAAGCTCTTTATCACCGCTATTGACCCATACACAGTCAACCTCCAGCATTCCTTCCTATGCCAACCAAACCCAGCACCGATCCAAAACCAGCACGCAAACTGAACCCAGCCCTCTCGAAGCCCGTCCAGCCGGATGAGATTCTCGCGAAGGTGATCGGTTCCACGCCGCTCTCTCGCGGCGAAATGACCAAGAAACTGTGGGAATACATCAAGAAGAACGGCCTGCAGGACCAAACGAAGAAGACCAACATCAACGCTGATGAGGCGCTGAAAGCCGTCTTTGGTGGCAAGAGCCAGGTGACCATGTTTGAGATGACCAAGCTCGTCTCCGCACACGTCAAATAACCGGCAGCCGCAGGTTTCCCTGATATTCAGAAGATTGACCGCCTGAAAATGGCCGTCGTGGTCGGCGTCCCGAAGTGATTCGGGACGCCGATCGCAGTTTTTGGGAACAAGAACTGGCCACTTGGCCGCGCGGCCAATTCGCCCTTGCATCACCCGTCCATCCGCGTCATCTCAGGTGAACCTGCTCGTCACCACTACACCTTGGCAACCTCCGACACTTCACGCACCCTCGTCGCCATTCCTGCCCGCTGGGGATCCACCCGCTTCCCAGGCAAGCCGCTCCACCTCATCGCCGGAAAACCGCTCGTGCAGCACGTCTGGGAGCGCTGCCAGGACTGCAAGCAGGTCGATGACGTGATCATCGCCACGGATGACGCCCGCATTGCTGAGGCGGCCGCCAGTTTCGGTGCCAGGGCCGTTTTGACTTCGCCGGACCATCCCAGCGGCACGGATCGCATCGCTGAAACAGCGAAGTCGTTCCCTGACCACCGCATCATCATCAATGTGCAAGGTGACGAGCCGCTGATCTCCCCGGCCCTCATCGACGAACTGGCCTGCACCATGCGCGACGATCCCAGCATCAAAATGATCACCGCTGCCGCCCCGATTCACGATCCGGCGCAGATCAGCGACGCAAACGTGGTCAAAGTCATCTTCGACACGCATGGCGACGCGCTCTACTTCTCGCGTTCACCGCTGCCTTATGTGCGCACCCCGGAGGCCTGGCCGCGCAGCTACCGCCACCTCGGCATCTATGGCTTCCAGCGCAGCTTCCTCTTCCAGTTCGTCGCCTGGCCGCCGTCACGGCTCGAACAAACCGAGTGCCTGGAGCAGCTTCGCGCCCTCGAAAACGGCTCCCGCATCCGCGTCGTTCTCACGGACGAGCTTTCTCCAGGCGTTGACACGCCGGAGCAGGCCGCCGCCATTGAAAAACATCTGAAAAAACATTCTTCTTGAACTGCGCCCCGGAAACCGCGAACCGAAAACAACCATGAAATACATCTTCGTCACCGGCGGCGTCGTCAGCTCACTCGGCAAAGGCCTGGCCGCCTCCTCCCTCGGCACCCTGCTCGAACTGCGTGGCCTCAAGGTCATCATGCAGAAATTTGACCCGTACCTGAACATCGACCCAGGCACGATGAACCCGTACGAGCATGGCGAGGTGTACGTGCTCGATGACGGTGCCGAGACCGACCTCGACCTGGGCCACTACGAGCGTTTCACGCACACCAACCTTTCCAAGCTCAACAACCTCACCAGCGGCCAGGTGTATCAGAGCGTCCTCGACAAGGAACGTGCCGGCAAATACAAAGGCCGCACCGTGCAGGTCATCCCGCACGTCACCAACGAGATCAAGGCCCGCATGCACGAAGTCGCCGAGAAAATGGGCGGCGATGTCATCATCACCGAAATCGGCGGCACCGTGGGCGACATCGAGGGCCTGCCTTTCCTCGAAGCCATCCGCCAATTCGGCCACGAGGTCGGCCAGGGCAATGTTCTCTTCATCCACGCCACGCTCGTGCCTTACATCAAGGCCGCGCAGGAGCTGAAGACCAAACCCACGCAGCAGAGCAT
Source organism: Prosthecobacter sp. (assembly GCF_034366625.1). NCBI lineage: Bacteria > Pseudomonadati > Verrucomicrobiota > Verrucomicrobiia > Verrucomicrobiales > Verrucomicrobiaceae > Prosthecobacter > Prosthecobacter sp. The sequence continues at coordinate 34,994 of NZ_JAXMIH010000001.1, read as the reverse complement.
CGCCAAGCTGCGTGAGATCGGCATTGCCCCGCACATCATCCTCTGCCGCACCGAGCATCCGCTCGACCTTGATGTGCGCGAAAAAATCTCTCTCTTCGGCAACGTGCCCATCGAAGCCGTCGTCGAAGTCCGCGACGTCAAACACACCATCTACGAGGTGCCGTTGAAGCTGCACGAGGAGCGCCTCGACGACAACGTCTGCCGCCTGCTCAATCTCACCACACCGCAGCCTGACCTCACCCGCTGGCGCGGCTTCGTCCAGCGCGTCATCCACCCCTCCCATCACGTCCGCATTGGCGTTGTGGGCAAATACATCGAGCTGCAGGACGCCTACAAGAGCATCTACGAATCCCTCACGCACGCCGGCGCCGCCAATGATTGCAAGGTGGACATCGTCCGCGTCGATGCCGAGAGCATCGAAAAGGCCGGTCCCGATCTCTACCTCGCTGGTTTGCAGGGCATCCTCATCCCCGGCGGCTTCGGCGACCGTGGCACGGAAGGGAAAATCACTGCCGCGCGCTACGCCCGCGAGAAAGGCATTCCTTACTTCGGCGTCTGTCTCGGCATGCAGATCGCCGTCATCGAGTTCGCCCGCAACGTTTGCGGTTTGAAGGACGCCACCAGCACCGAGTTTGACAAGGCCACGCCGCATCCCGTCATCAGCCTCATGGAGGAGCAGAAGAAGGTGAAGCAGCTCGGCGGCACCATGCGCCTCGGCTCCTGGGTCACCGATCTCGTCCCCGGCAGCAAGGCCTACGAGTTGTACCACAGCGTCACCATCACCGAGCGTCACCGTCACCGCTACGAGTTCAATTCCGACTACAAGGAGCTCATGGAAGGCAAAGGCATGCTCATCTCCGGCACCTCGCCCAAGGGCGATCTCGCCGAGATCATCGAGCTGCCCGCGCACCCTTACTTCGTCGCCTGCCAGTTCCATCCCGAGTTCCTCAGCAAGCCGAACAACCCGCACCCGCTCTTCTACGGCTTCGTCAAAGCCGCCATGCAGCACCACGCGGTGGCCGATCCGGTGTGCTAAGCGCAAAACCCGGGTGAATTGCGCCAAAGAGGTGGATTGACCAACCCGCCGCGCGTCTTGTAGGCTGCCATCGAAATCAGCCCCACAATCATGCGCACCTCCAATCCCACCCTTGGCGACCACGTCTTCGAGCGTTCACGCACCGGCAATGCCGCCGATGGCGTGATGACCCTCAACGGCACCGTCATTAAAACGGCCATCCTCACGCTGCTGCTCGTCACGGGAGCCAGTTGGAGCTGGAAGATTGCGTTGGAAGGCAACGCGCCTTCCTGGTTTGGCACCGCGCTTACCTTTGGCTGGATCGTTCCCCTGGGGGTGGCTTTGGTCATTTCGTTTGTTCCGAAGACGGCCCCCGCGCTCGCGCCGCTTTATGCCATCACCAAAGGCGTGATCATCGGCATCATCTCCGCGCTTTATGAGAAGCAGTTTGGCGGCATCGTGCTCACGGCCGTCATGATCACCTGCGGCATCCTGTTTGCCCTGCTCGCCGCCTACATGACCGGCATGATCAAGCCCACCGAGAACTTCAAACTCGGTATCTTCGCCGCCACGGGCGGGATTGCGTTGTTCTATCTCGCCGCCTGGGTGCTGGGCATGTTTGGCATCCAGATTCCCGGTTTGTTTGGCAACGGCTGGGTCGGCATCGCCTTCTCCGGCTTCGTCGTCGTCATCGCCGCGCTCAATCTCGTGCTCGATTTCGATTTCATCGAGAATGGCTGTGCATCAGGAGCGCCGAAGCACATGGAATGGTATGCCGCCTTCGGCCTGCTTGTGACGCTCGTCTGGCTCTACCTCGAAATCCTGCGCCTGCTGGCCAAGCTGCGCAGCCGTGATTGAGCTTCTCCCCAATCCCAACTCCAACCTGATCCATCCACATGAAACCGATGTTATTTTTTGGCCTCCTGTTCGCCAGTGCGTCACTGATCCAGGCGAATCCTGAAATCGCCACCATCATCGACCAGGAATACGGAGCAGCCACCTCCGAAGGCATCGTGCTGCTGCAATCGCCCGCCAGCCCCGCCGATCCGGTGCAATGGGCGGTCTATGCGCGTGATCCCTTCCGCCAGGGCGAACTCGTGCGCGCCACGCTCACTGCGGAAAAGAGCGGCTGGGCCCCCAAGGCCAACGGTGCTGGCTCCAAGCTGCTCAGTCGTGTGCCGCCACAGCCGATCGCCTTCAATCGCATTCAATTCCGTTCTTCCGAAGCACGCCGAATCGCGCAGCAGAATGCGGTGCTGGCCAAAACCAACTTTGTCACCGCCGCTTACCAACTCGCTGCCAACGCCACCACCGGAGCGCCGGAGTGGGGCCTCGCGCTCAACGACACCAACGGTGCCGAAGTGGGTTTCATCGTCATCTCCGCCGAAACTGGCGCCGTCATTCATCAGCAATGGAACAACGGCCTGGCCAGCAATGTTCCCGGTGCTCCTGTCACCTCGACCGAACCTGGCTCCCGTGGTGAAAAAGCCGCCGAGGATGTGAAACGCACCGCGCGCCGTGCCTGGGAATGGACCGGCGACACCGGCCTCGAAGTGGGACGGTTCTTCAAAAAGCTGTTCAGGAACGATTGATCCAACCTCGTTGGACACAAGAACCGGCGGTGGTGCTTTAAAGTTCCACCTGCTGGTTTAGCACCGCCACTTCTACGCTGCCGGCGGTATGTTTCACCTCCAGCGCGGCTTTGAGCGCGGATGAGCGCTCCGGCTCGCCGTGGACGAGGAAGACGCGGCTTTTCGGTCCCTGCACGCGATCAAACCAGCCGAGGAGTTCGTCATGGTCGGCGTGGCCGGAGAAGGAGTCGAGGATTTCGACATCGGCGTTCACCTCGAACTCGTCGCCGAGGATGTTCACGTGCTTGTGGCCTTCACGCAGCTTCCAACCGAGGGTGTTTTCGGCGCAGTAGCCGACGAAGAGCAGGATGTTGCGCTCATTCCCGACGTTGTTGCGCAGGTGGTGCAAAATGCGGCCTGATTCAGCCATGCCGGAAGCAGAGATGATGATGGCGGCACCTTTGATGTGATTGAGACTCTTCGATTCATCGACGCTGCGGACGAGTTGCAGCCCCTCGAAGCCGAAGGGGTCGTTGCGCATGAAGATGGCCTCGCGCACGCTGGGTTTGAGGTCATCGATGTGGAGGCGGAAGATTTCCGTGGCCTTCACAGCCAGCGGGCTGTCCACAAAGGTGGGGATGGGCGGGAAACTCTTCTCATGACGCAGATGATCGAGCGTGAAGAGGAGCTGCTGCGTGCGTTCGACGGCGAAGGCGGGGATGATGAGTTTGCCACGTTGCTGGAGAATACGGCGGATGATCTGGCAAAGGTGCTCCTTGGCATTGGTGGACAGCTCGTGATGCCGCCCGCCATAGGTGCTCTCCATGATGACGTAGTCGATGTTCTCGCAGGGCTCGGGATCGAGCAGGAGGTCGTTGTCAGGCCGGCCGATGTCGCCGGAGAACAGCAGCCGTGATTTTTTGCCGGTTTGCTTGTCGTCGATGTCGAGAATGACCTGCGCGGAGCCGAGCACGTGCCCGGCGTCGATGAAGGTCATCTTCACACCGTCGGCGATGATCATCGGGCGGTGGTAACCGATGGAGACGAACTGCCGCAGGCATTTCTCCGCATCGGCCATGGTGTAGCTGGCTTCAAGCAGCGGCAGTTTGTCCTGCTTGCGATGGCGGTTGAGCCAGTTGATGTCGCTTTCATGAATGTGCGCGGCGTCGGGCAGCATGATGCTGCACAGGTCACGTGTGGCCGGTGTGGCGTAGATGTTGCCGATGAAGCCGAGCTTGCAGAGCTGCGGCAGATTGCCGCTGTGGTCGATGTGCGCGTGGGAGAGCACCACCACGTCGATCTTGGCCGGGTCGAAGGGGAAATTGCGGTTGCGCTCGATCGTGTCCTTCCGTCGGCCTTGATACAAACCGCAGTCGAGCAGAATACGCTGGCCGTTGACCTCGATGAGATGCTTGGAGCCGGTGGTGGTGCCGGCCGCGCCGCAGAAGGAAAGTTTCATGGTGATGGGATACGAACCAGAGACGCGCCGGATGTGCAAGCCACAAGCAGACGATGTTTGAAAAGAAGATGGATCGTGGCAAGAATGCGCGTCTTTTATGTCCACCATGCGCCCGTTCCTTCTCCTTGCCTTCCTTCTTCAGTCCGCCGCCGCCGCCGAATGGACCATCTCCACCTTTGCCGGCACCGGCATCAAAGGCGGCAGTGGTGATGGCGGCCCCGCCACTGCGGCTCAGATCGACAATCCCTTCGGCGTCGTGCGCGGACCGGATGGCGCGATCTGGTTCTGCGAGTACACCGGCCAGCGCATCCGCCGCGTGGCTCCTGACGGGACGATCAGCACCATCGCGGGCACGGGAGCCAAAGGTTACAGCGGCGATGGCGGTCCCGCATTGCAGGCCACCTTCAATCTGCCGCATGAGCTGCGCTTCGACGCGAAAGGCGACCTTTACATCGTGGACATGACGAATCATGCCGTGCGCAAGATCGACATGACGACCAAGATCATCACCACCATCGCAGGCAATGGCAAACCCGGCTACAGCGGCGACGGCGGCCCGGCGAAGGACGCGCAGTTCAAGCAACCGCACAGCATTCAGTTTGGCCCTGATGGCAGTCTTTACGTTTGCGACATCGGCAACAACGTGATCCGCAAGATCGACATGAAAACCGGCGCGATCAGCGCCTTCGCCGGCACCGGCAAACCCGGTGTGACACCGGATGGCGCTCCGATTGCGGGCACGCCGCTCAAGGGGCCACGCTCGATGGATTTCGACAAGCAGGGCAATCTTTGGATCGTGACGCGTGAGGGCAATCAGGTTCTCAAGTTCGATCTCAAGGCCGATAAAATCTTCCACATCGCCGGAACGGGAGCCAAAGGCTTCACCGGCAACGGCGGCCCTGCGAAACTCGCGACGCTTAGTGGACCGAAGGGGATCTCGATTGATGCCGATGGCAACGCCTGGCTCGCCGATTGCGAAAGCCACAGCATCCGCATGGTGAATGCCAAGACCGGCAATCTCGAACTCATCGCCGGACTCAATCAGAAAGGTGATGGCCCCGATGGCGACCCGTTGCAATGCAAGATGGCCCGCCCGCACGGTGTCTTTTGCGATGCCGACGGCACCGTGTTCATCGGCGACAGTGAATCGCACCGCGTGCGCCTGCTGAAGAAGAAATAAACCCCTCAACCGATACCATCATGAATTTCCGCCTCTTCTGCGCCTCGTTTTTCCTTCCCTTCATTGTTCACGCCGATCAAATCGTCCTTGTCGCTGGAGGTGAGCAGGATGTCATGGACATTGCTGCCACCGAGGCGCGATTGAAGGAGCCGTTTGGCACCGCGTTTGATTCTGGCGGGCACATGTGGATCGTCGAGATGGTGTCAGGCAATCGCTTGCTCCAAGTCGATGGCGGCGGCGTGATCCAGCATGTGGCCGGGCAACTCAAGCCTGGAGACAGCGGCGATGGCGGCCCTGCCATCCGGGCGCAGTTCAACGGCCCGCACAACCTCGCCATCCTGCCGGATGACAAAGTGCTCATCGGCGACACCTGGAACGGGCGTGTCCGCGTCGTGGACGTGAAGGCGCGCATTGTGAGCACGCTCGAAGGCTGGCAGGCACCGGCGGAAAAGGCACGTGGCAGCGGCCCCTACTGCATCACGCTGAATTTTGACGGCACGAAGCTCCACATCGCCGACCTGCGTCAGGTGCATGAGCTGGACCTCGCCACACACAAAAGCAAAGTGATCGCTGGCAACGGCAAGAAAGGCAAACCCGAGGACGGAGCTGTGGCGGTGGACGCGCCGCTCGTTGATCCGCGTGCCGTGGCCTCCGACCGCCAGGGCAATGTCTATATCCTCGAACGCGGCGGCAACGCACTGCGTGTCGTCGATAAAAACGGCCGCATCCGCACCGTCGTGAATGCCAGCGGCAAAAAAGGCGGGGAAGGGGATGGCGGTCCGGCCTTGGAGGCCACGATGAACGGCCCAAAGCATCTCTGTGTGGACAAGGATGACACCGTCATCATCGCCGATGCCGAGGCGCATCTCGTGCGTCGCTATGTCCCTGCCACTGGCAAGATCGAGCGCGTCGCAGGCACGGGCAAACAAGGCAGCACCGGTGTCGGCGGTGATCCGAGGCAGTGCCAGCTTTCACGTCCTCACGGTGTCACCATTCACCCGCAGTCCGGCGAGCTTTACATCACCGACAGCTACAACAACCGTGTGTTGAAAGTCGTGCGGCAGTGAGGATCAAGGCGCGGCGTCCTTTTTCAAAATCGGCTCCGGGCTGATTTTGATCACCAGCGGGCGATGGTCGCTCGCTTTGTCGAAGTCGCGTGCCGAGTAAATGAAGCACCGGCTGAAGTCGATGTGCGGACGCAGCAGGCGGCTGGTGAAGCAGTAGTCGAGACGGGAATACGTGTCTGCCGCGTCCCAGAAGTGCGTCCAGACCTCGCCATCCTTGTCCTTCAGCCACACGTCCTGCATGGCGGTGTCGCTGGTACGCGGGCTGCCCATGATTTCGCCGATGGCGGGTTCGTTGCGGTGCTCGTTGATGTCGCCATAGGCCAGGATGCGCGCGCCCGGCTCCTTGGTAAAGATTGAGTCGAGGTGCTTGCGCAGCAGGCGCGCCTCATTGCGCCGCATCTGGGCCTGGTCGGCCTCCGTGATCTCGCGCATCGACTTCAAATGCACGCCCACGAAGTGCAGATCAAAGGTGGGCGTGATGGCGATGGTCACATCGAGAATGCCGCGTTGAAACGGCAGTTCGAGAGTGCCGATTTGGTACTTCAGATCGGTCTGTGAGTTGCGTGCTTTGATCGGCAGGCGTGAAAGCAGTGCCAGGCGGCGTGTCACATCGCCACCATGAGCCAGTTCGGTGTGTGGCAGGTCGATCCCGGCGGCCTTGAGGCGTTTTTGCAGGTCGGCGAGATCATCCGCTGTGCCGATCTCGCAGACGCCGAGGATGTCCGGTTTGATGGCAGCGAGAATTTTTACCACGCGAATGCGCTCATCTTCGGGCTTGGGAGCAGATGGCAGCGTCTTGTAGGTCTGCATGTCGAACCGGTCCATGGTGAGCCAGTTCTTCAAGTTGTAGGAGCAGAACGTGAGGCGCTCCGGTCCCTCGGCGGCCAGCAGGGCCGTCGTGATAAAAAAAACGGCGGGCCCGAGGACCCGCCGCACGATTGGAAGCAAAGGGATCATGCCGCTGGAGGCGCTACGATCAGGTATCCTCCACGCTGGCCACTGGCTGGCGCTTTTCTTGTGGCTGCTGGATCTTCGGGGTCTCGGCCTCTTCCTGGGCGTTGTGAAGTTCGTTTTCGAACTCCGTGCGTGCCTTTTTGAACTCACCCATGCTCTTGCCGAGGCTGCGCGCAAAGGTGGGCAGTTTTTTCGCGCCAAACAGCACGAGTACGAGGATGGCGATGATGATCAACTCGGGCGTGCCGAGGGGACCGAAAGCAAGGATTTGGGGGGTGTTCATGATGGTACTAGGTTTGCATTGTTAGTGGTCGTCTGCAACGCGGACTTTCAGTCGTTCCCAGTGGGGCCATCGTCCGTTGAGCGGGGTGAAATCTGCGAAAGCAGACTTCTGCTCCTTTAACGCATCGAAACCGGCAGGATTAGCAATTGCACGCAAGATTTCTGCGACTTACCAGTCCGGCCACCATGATTCACAACGTCTATTTCTGGCTCAAACCCGATCTTACCACCGAACAACGCTCCACTTTCGAGACAGAGCTGATGCACCTGCTCGAAATCGACTATCTGGAACACGGGTTTGCCGGCAAGCCTGCGGACACGGAGAAAAGACCGGTCACCGACCACTCGTTCAGCTACTCGTTGACGCTGCACTTCAAAAACATGCAGGATCATGAATTCTACCAGAAAGACTGCCCGAAGCACAAACGCTTCGTAGATGCGTGCAAGACGTTCTGGGACCGTGTGATGGTCTATGACAGCTCGCCGCTGCACTGATTCCATCCACCCGCCATGTCCTACACCTTCCCGAAGTCCGTCGAACTCTTCGCGCGCGCGCAGCGCAGCATCGCCGCTGGCGTGAACAGCGGCATCCGCAAGATGGAGGCCCCCGTACCTCTCTATTTCGACCACGGCAGCGGCTCGCGGCTGTTTGACGTCGATGGCAATGAGTTCATCGACTTCCAGATTGGCCAGGGCGCAATCCTTTATGGCCATGCACCGAAAGGAATGGCCGATGCCATCGCCAAGCAAGCGCACAAAGGCACGCACTGGGCCGCACAGAGCGAGTTGGAGATCGATGTGGCCGAGCGGCTGCAACAGATGATCCCCGGTGCGGAACGTGTGCGCTTCAACAACTCCGCCACCGAGGTCGTGCTCTCCGCGCTGCGTCTGGCGCGTGCACACACCGGCAGGCCGCTCATTTTGAAGTTTGAAGGCCATTACCACGGCTGGAGCGATGAAGGACTCGTTGGTTACGCTCCACCACCGGACAAGTGGGGCACCGAAGATGACCCCACGCGGCTGCATCCGAGCCAGGGCGTGATTCCCGAGGTGTTGAACACCTTCGTCGTCGCCCGTTGGAATGATCCTGAGCATCTGCGTCAGCGTGTGAAAGAGCATCACGGCCAGATCGCCGCGATCATCTTTGAACCCGTGCTTTGCAACACCGGCTGCATGCCGCCCGTGCCCGGCATGATCGAAACGATTCGCGAATTGTGCGATGCGAACGGCATCGTCATGATCGCCGATGAAACCATCACCGGCTTCCGCTTCGGTGCTGGTTGCGCCCAGAAATTCCTCGGCTTCACCCCCGATCTGACCATCCTCGGCAAAGCCGTCGGCGGTGGCGTGCCGTTCGCGGCGCTCGTTGGCAAAGAAAAATTCTTCGCCAAGATCATCAGCGGCCAGGTCGTGCATGCCGGCACCTTGAACGCCAATCCGCTCTGCCTCGCCGCCGCGAAGTGGTGCCTCGATCAAGTCATCGCGCTCGGCGACACGCATCCGGCAGGCATGATCCACCTCGGCGAGCAGTTGATGGCTGGCCTCTGCCAGCTCGCCCAGCAGCATGAGGTGCCTGTCCTGCCTCAGGGCTTCGGCCTCGTCTTCCATTGCACCATGCTCAAGCCGGATGTCGAGGAAGGCCCCATCCTCAACTACCGCGACTACGTTCATCGCCACGACGCCCCACGCTGGGCGCACCTGCGCCGCTGCCTGCTCGAAGAAGGCGTCCGCGCCATTGAACGTGGTCTGTGGTTCCTCAGCCTCGCGCATACGCAGGCCGACATCGACGAAGCGCTGAAGCGCGCCGCGAAGGCGTTTGCGCGGCATGCAGCCGAGTGGAAAGCCCCATGCTGATCTCCGAGATCTTTTACTCCGTGCAGGGCGAGGGCACGCTCGTGGGCGTGCCTTCCGTATTTGTTCGGACTTCGGGATGCAATCTGCGGTGCGGGTGGTGTGACACGCCATACGCGTCGTGGAAACCGGAAGGCGATGAGATGAGCGTGGCGGCCATTCTTGAGGCGGTGAACCAGCATCCGACGAGATTTGTCGTCGTTACGGGCGGTGAGCCGATGATTGCGAAGGAGATGGCGGTGTTGCTGTCCAAACTGCGTGACGCTGGGAAGCACATCACCATCGAAACGGCCGGAACGATCGCACCAGACGGTGTGGCCTGTGATCTGGCGTCGGTCAGCCCCAAACTGGCGCATTCGACGCCAGATGAGGCGAAGGCGGGCAAGACTTGGGTGGAAAAACATGAGCATTTACGGCTCCAACCGGAGGTTCTGAGGGCTTGGTGTTCCAATTACGAGTTTCAACTCAAGTTCGTCATCGCGAGCGAGGCGGATATCGCTGAAGTGCGTGAAGTGATCGATTCAATTGGTGTTTCGATTCCGGCGCAGAAGATTTTGCTGATGCCTGAGGGAATCACCCAGGAGGCTCTGAAGGCAAGACAGGCTTGGCTGGTGGAGGTGTGCAAGCGCACGGGCTGGCGCTACTCGCCAAGGCTGCACATTGATCTGTTCGGGAACAAGCGTGGCACATGAAAACGCGGTCCCATCTCTCGCGGAATCTCTGGATCCTGGTGTGGCTGTCGGTCGGGCTGATTCAGGCTTGGGACCATTTTCGCGACAAACCGACGCCACCGGCACCGGAGCCAGACGGACATTTTGTGGCGTTGAAACACGCGCGTCTGGTGGATGATTCGGGCAATGATGGTGACAGTTTCAAGATCGCTCACGACGGCGGCGAGCATGTGCTGCGGCTATATTTCGTCGATTGCCCAGAGAAGCGGCAGTATTCGCTGGTAATCGGCCGATTGAAGGATCAGGCGGGCTATTTCGGCGGCATGAGCATCCCGCAGACGGTGAGCGTGGGCGTTGAGGCGAAGGCGTTCACGGAGAAGTTGCTGAACGAGCAGCGGTTCACGATTCAGACGCGCTGGGAACGCGTGTATGACAGCGAGCGCTCGTATGCAGTGGTGCGGTTCGGTGATGGGGCGGATCTGGCTGAAAAACTGGTCAAAGCCGGCCTCTGCCGCATCCACACGAAAGGCACCATGATGCCGGACGGTCAGCGCGAATTTGATTTTGAGAACCATCTGCGCGGGCTGGAGCGCGAGGCGAAGGCCGCCAAACGCGGCGCCTGGGGCAAGCCAAAGCGCGCCCCGCCTAAACCCAAGCCGTGAGCAGCGGCACATCGGCAGGTGCAAGATCATAAGCGCTGAGCTTTGCACGCTCGACCCAGGCGAGTGCGGTGTGCTCATGCGGATGAGGTTCGGGGCTTTCTGCGGCAAGTTCACAGACGAAGGGAATCAACTCGATGCTTCCCCATGGATAAGCGTGGACGAAAGCTGGCAGTGTTTGGGTGATGCGCACGGTACAGCCGAGTTCTTCGTGCAGCTCTCGATGCAACGCCGCCTCGGAGGATTCTCCCGCTTCAACCTTGCCACCAGGAAATTCCCACAGGCCGCCAAGCTTCTTTCCAGGCGGGCGTTGCGCGATCATGATGCGCTCACCGCGCACGATGATGGCGCAGACGACAGGCACTGGCGGTTTGACTTCCATCCGCAGATCAAGGGGCGGCGATGGTGAGTGCCGCGCGCGCGGTGCGCACCGCGGCATCAGGCACGCTGATCTTGGCCATGCTGGCCCGCATCCGGCGTGCGACCGCGCCCTGGTTGGTGAGGATGCTCTCGACGGCGGCGGCTGTTTCGCGCGCATTGTGCGTGACGATGCCGCCATCGTGCTTGGTCACCATTTCGGCGTTTCCTTCCTCCTGGCCGGGCACGACATAGTCGATGACGGCAGGGATTTTTGCCGCGAGCACCTCGTGCAGGATGGCCCCGCCGGCCTTGCAGATGACCACATCATGCGTGCGCAGAAACTCGGGGATGCGGCTGGTCCAGCCGATAACTTCGACTTTGTCCGGTGGCAGCGAATCCGTGAAACGACGCAGCACATGGTACAGACGTGAGGCGTGCTTGCCGACGGGAAGAGTGAGCTTGGCCCCGCCAAGAAGAACTGGCTTCAGGGCGTCCAGCGTGGCGGCCACATGACGCCCCGGCGTGGAAGGCAGGTAAAGAATGCGCGAGCCTTCATGCGGTGGCTCCTTCGGCAGCGGCTCCGTGAAGGCGAGGCTGACAGGGAAGCCGGTGGTGCGGATTCTTGCCTCGGGCACCCCAAAACCGGCGACGACCTTTTTCGTTTCGTCATCCGCCACGCAGAACAGATCACTCCCAGACATGACCCAGATGCGGTTCACGCTGATGGAATCGGTGATCACAGTGCAAAGCGGCGGGATGGCCTGCTGTTTTGCCAGTGTCTCCAGCAGCACAGCGTAAAGCGGATAGGTGCTGATGATGAGACGTGGCTGCTGCTCCTCCAGCCGCTGTTTCAGAGCGTTCACCATCGCGGTCTGCCAGACGGAATCCGGGCCGGTGACCGAGCGCCTGCCCATCAAGTCATAGGTCATGCGCCAGGCGGCAGGGAAATGGGTGATGGCGAGCTGATAGAGGCTTTTGCACACGGTCGCGACCAGTGGCTGGGCCTCGCTGATGAGGTCGCTCACCTCGATTGTCTCATCGGGACACAGGCGGTTCAAAGCTTCCGCCACAGAGCGTGCGGCGGTGTTATGCCCATCGCCAAAACCTGCGGTAAGGATTAAAATCACCGCGCATCGCTGGCGCGAGAAGCGAGTGAAAACAAGCAAAAAGGCAGGTGCAAAGACGTTGTTGACTTTAGTTAGGAAAAGTTAAATAATTACCACACTGATGACCCGGCAACGTCCCAGAACGATGAGTCAGATTCTCGCCGCCGCAGTGACTTTTGCGGCGGTGTTGATCATGCTCACGCCTCTGCGCCGGGGGCCCTCGGAAAACCAGTCGCGGCAAGCGGGCTGGACGCCGCTGACGAACCTCGGCGGCATGGCTGAAACCAATGCGTTTCGGCGGTTGAGTACTTCGCTAACGCGCTTTGCCGCGAGCGCCAGGCCGTTGAGCCGCCAAGTTTCTCCGCAGCCGCTGCCATGAGCGGGCGTTTCAAGCCTCCTGGGCAATGCCCTGCCTGCGGTGAGTGGGTGCCATGTGGATCAGCGGCTTGTGATGAATGCGGAGCCTGTGAAAAATCCGGCTGGAACGGCGACACGCATGCGGACGGACTCGATCTTCCCGACGATGAGTTTGATTACGATGACTTCATCGCGCGCGAGTTTGGCGGCAAAAGTTCCAAGCAGCCGCTGACCTCGAACCTCTGGTGGTGGGTGGCCCTAGCGCTGCTGATTGCCTTTGCTCTTGCGTCGCTCCTACCGCTGTTCGGCTAATCAAGGCTGCGCTTTGACGCCCTCCATAGCCGTGACCGTCGCAATCTCGAGAATGAGTTTCTGGATGCTGCAGCCGTCGGCGGCGAAGGATTTTTGAAGGTCATCGAGCACTTTCGGCCCATATGCGGTGGGATCTTGTTTGATGAGGTGATGGAAGAGGTGGCGGATGAAGGCACGGTGGCCGCCGGGATTGGCGGCGACGTAGTTCACGATGTCGCGCGGGCCGGTGAGGCGGACCAGCTTGCCTTCATGCGTGGTGAACTCGCTCACGGGGTTCACGAGCTTGTTGTTGTCCTTGGTGCGCCAGCGGCCCACGGCGTCGAAATTCTCCAGGCTGAAACCAAGCGGGTTGATCATGCTGTGGCAGCTCATGCAGGCGCCGCTGCGGGTGAGTTCGCTGATTTTCTCGCGCATGGTGAGCTTGGGGTTGAAGTGGCTGTCCTCGAACACGACGGCTTTCTGCGGCGGCTTGAGCGACATGCCGACGATGTTGCGCGTCAAAAACACCCCGCGATGAATCGGCGATGACTGCTTGGTGTAGGCCAGCGCGGCGAGCAGATACGGGTGCGTGACAACGCCAGCACGCTGTTTCGGGTCAAAGCCGACACGCTGAAACTCCTCGCCGGTGACGGGGTGACCGTAAAACTTGCCGAGACGCTCGTTCATCAGCAGATAATCGGCCTGGAGCAGTTCACGGTAGTCGGATTTCTCGCTCCACACGACCTCGTCGATGAATTGCAGCAACGACTCGCGCAGATCGGCGATCAGTTCGGGCGTGAAGTCGGGGAATATTTTCGGATCCTTGCTGGCACCCTCGGCACGTTCGAGTTCGAGCCAGTGATGGAAGAAGCCATGCAGCTTGGCCTTCGTGCGCGGATCCATCAGCATGCGTTGCGCCTCGGCCTTGATTTGATCGCGGGTCTTGAGTTTCCCGGACGCGGCGATTTGCGCGAGCTTCTTGTCGGGAACCGAATCCCAAAGCGGGAGGGCGAGGCGTGAAGCGATCTCGAAGTCATCCGGCGTTTCGCCCTGCTGAAGGTTCGGATAAAGAAACTGCGGCGATTTCAGTGCGAGCAACACAACCCGCTTCACCGCCGTCTCAGGCGATTTGGCACTCGCGAAGTGTGACTCGACGAAGAGCTGCTTCAAGTCATCGCTGAGCGGCCTGCGGAAAGCCGCCTCGACGAAGGCGTGCGCGAATTTACGCATTTTCTCGCCTCGATCCGGCGCTCCCGCCTTGGTTTGCGCGAGTTCGCCGATGTTTTCGATGACGTGCTCGGCGGTGGCGATGGCAGCATCGGTGACGGCTTGGTCCCAGGCCTTCGAAATCGTCGTGCCACGCGGATAGCCGCCGCTGCTGTCATCGGCAGGAAACTCGGTGCTCACGATCATGAGTTCACGCGGACGGTCCGTGCGCAGCGCATGCGCGGGCATGAGTTCCTTCACACCATGCGGCGGTTTCCACCACAGCTCGATGGACGCGGACTTCTCTTTGAATTTGAAATGCTCCAGCCGCAGATAGTAAGAGCGTCCCCCGACGAGGTAGATGCTTTTCTTTTCCTCCCGCACCTGCGGTCCGGCGCTCACCCAGCCGTCAATGAGCGCATCGCCCTCGGCGGTGTCATTGATCCACAGGCGGAAGCCGTTCTCCGACTTCACCGCGAACTCATACACGCCAGTCTCGCGGGCGGCGACGCTGCCCTCGAAGCGATTTTGAAACTGCTCGGCCTCCAGCACAGCCTTGTCGGGACTGTCAGGCCCCCAGTGAAAGGCGATGACCGGCTCCACCTTCTCGATGGTCTTGTTCGGACGCTTGGCCTTGATGCCTTTCTTCGGCGTCGTGTCCACGGCCTTCTCACCCGGCTTGGGCAGCTCCACGCCGCGATAAAATGCCTTCAAGCCCTGCTCGGCATTGATGGGCCGGTCAAAGCCCGGCCCCATGCGAAAGCGACCGATCACATCCATCACGCTATTGCGGAATTGGTCGATGGTTAGTCGTGCGAGTTCCTTCTTCGGTGGATTTAGCCGCGCCTGCGCCGCTGGCGAGTAAAACGCATCGTGCATGTAGGCTGCGACGAGCTTGGCATCCTCGGCGGTCGTCTTCTCCGGGTCATCCTCGGGCATCGTGCGGTCGATGTACTTCGCCAGCGCCTCCACCCCTTTCTCGCCGGTCAGCGGCTCGTCAAACTCGTCCTCCACGCCCTGGCCGCGATCACCGTGGCACTCGGCACAAAGCTTCTTGTATATGACTGCGCCTGGATGTTCCGCCGGTGTGGCAAACGCACACGTCGTGAACACCCACAGCACAGGCCATGGAAATCGAAAATGGGGAGATGGGGCAGCCATGAGGGGGGATTAAAGTGGCTGAAAACATAACCCCCGCCACCACAGAGCTCTTTCAGGCAATCATTTCGCCGGGATGATCACAAGCTCCATCCTTCGCGATACTCCGGCGTCAGCAGCGTGTTTGCCTCGGCATCGTTGGTGAACTTCATCGCGTCGTTGTTCCATTCCAGGCGGGTGCCGGTGCGGCGCACGGCGATCATGCCGAGCAGGCCGATTTCGCTCAAAGCACCGCCGTATTCGAAACTTGAGCCCGCAGGGCGATTCTCGCGGATCGCGTTGAGCCAGTCTTGCTGATGATTCCCCTTCGGCACGCGCGGGATCGTCTTCTCCGGCACTTTGAAGTCCTTCATGCTTGCCTCAGGGATCAAACGCACGCCGCCCGCGCCATGCGAGCCGTGCATGATCTTGCCTTTGTCGCCAATCACCACCGCGCCGATGCCGACGACCTTGCGATTGTCCTGCTTGAGTTCCTCCGGCTGAGGAATGCCGATCTCGCCATCGTGCCAGATGAGCTTGACCGGCCCACGATTGCCCTTCGCCGGAAACTCATACGTGATCCGCGTGCCCTGCGGGTAGTATTCGGCATTCTTGACCGGATCATAGCCCTTCGTCTCCGCAGTGATCGCGGTGGGCATACCGAGATCGAGCGCCCAGAAGGATGGATCGACGACGTGGCAGATCCAGTCGCCGATGCAGCCACTGCCGAAGGCCGAAAAGCCGCGCCAGCTAAACGGCACATAAGCGGGATTGAACGGGCGCGTCTTCAGCGGTCCCTGCCACAAATCCCAGTCGAGTTCCTTCGGCACGTCGTGCTTCTCGGTTTGAATCGCCTGTTGCTTGCCGATCTGGCAATACACTTCACGGAAGGCATCGCAGCCCGCGTGAATCTCCGACACGTTGCCGATGGTGCCAGACTGCACCATTTCGACGAACAGCCGGATGCTGTCGGATGAATGCCCCTGATTGCCCACCTGCGTGATCACCTTCTTCTCCAGTGCCGCCTTCCGCATCGCACGCACCTCCGCAACGGTGTGCGCAAGTGGCTTCTCACAATACACATGCTTCCCATGGCCGATGGCCGCGAGCGTGGTCACCGCGTGCGTGTGATCCGGCGTGGCGATGAGCACGGCGTCGATCTCGTTGTTCATCGCATCGAACATCTTGCGAAAATCCGTGAAGCGACGCGCCTTCGGGAACTTCTTGAAGCTTTCCGCCGCACGGCGCTCGTCCACATCGCATAGCGCCACGATGTCCTCGCCCGCCATGTCGCCCAAATCTGCCGCACCGCGTCCACCACAGCCGATCACGGCCAGGCGAATCTTGTTGGCGGGCGTTTTGGCATCACCCTGAGCACGCAGCACATGTGCGGGGACAAACTGGAATCCAAAGGCAGTGGTGGCGGAGGTGGAGATGAAGGAGCGGCGTTTCATGGTGGGATTAGAAGTCGGCCGCGGTGTGTTTCTTTCGGACTCAGCAATGACAACTGCCGCAACCCTTGCTTTTCAGCGCCGCGAGCTTCCGCTCGATCTCCAACGAGGTCGGTGTGATCGCCAGACCCCCCAATGACGTGCAGCGATGTTCACGCGGCATCGTGGCGGAGACATTTTTCGCGGCATCGATCACTTCGTCGAGCGGTATGAGCGGGTCGAAGCTCGCGAGGGCCATGTTCGCGCATGACAACGCGTTGCTGGCTGCCATAACGTTCTTGCCGAGGCACGGTGCCTCGACTCGATTCGCGATGGGATCGCAAATCAAGCCCAGCATGCTTTGAAACGCCATCGAGGCCGCCGCGATGGCCTGATCTCGTGTTCCACTTGCGAGCGTGATGAGCGCCGCCGCCGCCATGCTGGCCGCGGAACCACCCTCGGCCTGACAACCACCGACTTCCGCCGCAAAGGTCCAGCGAGTGGCGATGAAGACGCCGATCAAACCAGCCGCCAGCATCGCTTTGGCCATTTCCTCTTCATCTTTGTCCATCGACTCTGCCATGGCGATCACCGCGCCAGGCAGAGCGGCACAGGCTCCGGCAGTCGGTGCGGCGACGATGACGCCCATGCTGCTCTTCACTTCCATCAAGGCGGTGACGTAGAGGATGATGCGATTCAAGGCTCCGCCATCGAGCAAGCGTCCCGCGTTCATCATTTCGGCAAAACGTCCGCTTTGATGATGCAGCACGCGATCCTCGTAACTCGTGCCTGAGATACCGCTGGCGATGGATTTGCGGAGGATGCGCACGATGGCGATCATCTTGTCGATGACTTCACGCTCTGTGAAGTCTCCACGGGCACGCTCATACTCGATCGCGAGCTGCCAGAGAGGCGTGTTCTGAGCACCATCGTGGGCCAGCATGTCTGCGCAGTTCGTGAAGGGCACGCGCATATCTCTCCGCGAAGGCACTGGCAGCACCGGCGCGAGCCTTTTGACCGAAATCGTCTTCAAGCCAGCGGTGGAAACAAAATGAGCCGCTTTGACCTGCACGATCTGAAACTCGCCGGCGTCGTGAATGATGACCTCATCGGCCTCAAAGTCGCTCACCGCACCTTTCGGCAGCCAGATCAGCGTCTCATGATAACCGCCGTCCATTTTCATTGCCACCCCGTCGATGCTCAGCACCTCCATCATGCCGCCACCGGTCGAGATGGCGATGAGCGAATGTGTTTCGCGTTCATTGCGCAGCGTGAGTCGATACGTGTTCGGATGCGGATCGCCGACATCGACGGTCTCGATGCGCAGCTTGATCCTGGCATTCGCGAGCGCCTCCGCCGAGTCCGGCAGCCGCTCATCATCCGCCTCCCAGCCGAGCAAGCCACCAAACAGGCCCATGTCGCTCCCCTGGCTTTCGTGCGTCGTCGGCAGTGATCCTTCGCGATCAAACTCGACGAGCACATCCATGATCTCGCCATCCATCAAATCGCGAGCGAGCCTTCCGATGCGCAGCGCCGCCGCACAGTGCGAACTCGACGGCCCGCGCATCACGGGGCCGATCACGTCATTGAAGATGGAGACGGCGTTCATGGCGCTTCCAGTTCCTGCCGAGTGGCGATGGGTACATAGCCGATCTCCAGGCCTTTCGGCGGTGTGAGGATCAAGGCGGGATCGATGCTGGCGAGCGTGCCGACATCGGGCGGGGTGAGGTAGTTGCGTTCCTTGGTCCAAGTGCGATGCAGTTTCTCCACGCGGGCTTGCACTTGCTCACGCTCGGCATCGGTGAGGTCGGCGTTGAGCATGGCGGGCTGGTCGGCGAAGCGATACCAGTAATAGGTCACCACGCTGCCATCGCCGAGCTTCGCTTTGAAGGGGCCAGCTTTCGGGCCGGGTTTCTTCCAGCAGCTTTCGGCATCATCGGGCGTGGTGCGTGGTTCTTGAGGCTTCTCTGGAGGGGTGACAAAGCGATGCTGCGTGAGGCCAAGATCGGCGGGCACGTCTTTGGGCTGCATCACAGCCCACTGCGGCTTGTTGCGGGCGTTGGTGCCGAGTTGGTAGTATTCGGGCAGGGTAACGAGGCCGTCGCCGGTGCGCGTGAGTTGCTCGTTCCACTTGTAGCCGAAGGTGATCGGATTCGGCGTGAACGAAGTGGCGAAGGCACTCCAGGCGAGTGGCACCTTTTCTTCACGCTTCGTGCCCGGCGGATAGATGCTCCAGTTTGACCCGCCACCTTCGCGGAAGGCATGCACGGCGGAGGCTTCGGCCTTGATCGCGCCATCGGCAGGAGCGCCGCCATCGAACCACTTTTGCACCTCATCCCAGAGCGCCGCTTTCTTGTAGGCGGTGAGTCGATGAAGCACGGTGGAGGTGCCATCGGGACCGACGGGGAACGAAGTCGGAGCGACTCGTGCGTGTTGGCTATTCAAAACGGCAGGCACATGCTGCGTCTCCATCTGAATGGCTTTGTTCGGTCCGGCAGGACGTGAATCGAGCAGCAGTCCGCCCCACTCGGGGTGCTCGACGATGGCCTGCGTCCAGAAGAACGGCGTGAAGAAAGTCGCAGGGCCTTTGAAGTTCGCGGTGTTCAGAAACAGCGTCCAGCAATGGTTCCCGGTGGGCACGTTCTTGCCTGCGGTGGTCGCTTTCGGGTTCGTGAGCGGCAGTGGCAAGTAGCCGTAGCCAAAGAGTTCGCCTTTGGTGCCTTGCTTCAGATTGAGGCCATCGAGCGGGAACAGCAGCCACGGACTCAACTGCGCCACGCCATACTGCCCGCGCGGCTTTTCCCAAGTGCCCGCGCCGTAGCCGGGACCATTCGCGATGAAGGAGAAGTTCGGCCCCACGCCGCCCATGATGAACTTGGGTGTCGTCGTCGGAAAATGCGTGTCACGCCACCAGCCGAGCCCGCCCTCGATGTCCGTGTAGCATTTCTCCTTCGGTTTCTGTGCATCCGTCCACTGCGGATGCATCCAGGTGCCACAGAGTCCGGTTTGAAACTTGTGACCCGGATACGTGCCCACCAGCGGCCAAGCAGCCGCGTAGAGAGAGAAACCACCATTGAACTCCTCCGGCACTTTCTCCGCAGGCCCGAAGAGATAACCCGCCATCTCGCCTTCTTTGATCTCGGCCGATGCGGTCGATGGCTTGCGCAGAAGCGCCTCCGCAAAGGCTTTTCCCATCTGTGCAAAAGTCTTCGAGCAGCCAAGATAATGATAACCAGCATTCGAGGCACCTCGCTGCCACAGGGCGACTTCAGCAGACGAGATGAGTTTGGTTTCGAACTGCTTCAAATACTCGCGCTTTTGCTCCTCGGTCATGTGGCCGTCGGCGTTGGCGTGATCTTTGTGCTTCGAGTTCAAGTAGAAGCCCATCTGGCGCACCTGCTGGCGTTTGTCGTCGATAGCGCCGAGTTCCTCGGACCAAAACGGTGAGGTCGGCACGGCGAAGACGTTGCCGTTGAACTCAGGCAGCAGCGAGGGTGCTGTCATCGCCTCGCGGAAGGCAACGGTGTCCGCTCCGGCTTTCGCGCCGCCGACACCCATGACGCCGATGATGAAGGGCAGCTTCGGTGCGCCGAGGTCATTGCGCACATCGCGGATGAAGTGGGCGAGCAAGTCGCTGTAAACCGCAAATCGCCCAGACTTGCCTCGATCAGGATAAGTGTGCCCGTCCACCATGTCGTTCCAGCCTTGCAGCCACGCGAATCCGGCGATCTCGTAGCCCGCAGATGCATCATAAGCAGGGCAGACGCGCTTCGGATCAGCGAGCACGCGTTTCACATGCTCCACCATGAGCCGGTAGTAATGGCCGGTGTCCTTCTTTTTATCCGCGAGCCACTGGGTCATGTCTTCAGGCACGCCGTGGCCTTTGGGTCCGTAGTAAAACTTGCGCTGGTAGTCATTGAGTTCATACGCCCCGGCGCTCGGCGGCCGAAAATCTGTGTGCAGGCTTTTTCCGCCCCACGCCGTCTTGATGATCAGCACCGGCTCATTGAGCACCGCATCCAACGTGAGGCCGAAGGTGAACTCCGGGCCGATCTTGCCGCCATCCTGATCCGGCTTCTGTCGCGAGCCGTAACCAGCGGTCAGCTTGCCAAAGCCCTCACCATTCTCCTCACCCATGCCGGTGAGATACGAGATCCACACATGATTGCACACAGCCGGCTTGCCATCCGCGCCTCGCATCTGCTTCAAGAGCGGCGCAGTGGCCGGATCATCACCGATGTAGTCAAAGGTCTCGATCTTCGCATGCCCCTCCATGTTCGACTGACCGGCGAGGATGAAAACCTTGAGCGGTTTCGATGTGGCGGGGAGCGCTGTCGCGAACAGCGAGGCGAGGATGAGCAAGTGTTTCATGGTGGTGATTGGACGCCCCAAAGCTTCTCCAGCAAGTTAAACATCTCGGGATCGTGCAGCTTTAACTCGTTGCGAGTAAAGGGGAAGAAGTCGTTGCGGCTGAAATAGGCTTCCGAGCATTCGGCGAAGTATTCCTGCGGCGTGGTCATGGCATAGGCGCGATCCATGCGGCTGCGGCCTTCGCTGTCCTTGCGTTCGACGCGATCATACTTGCCGCTGGCCTTGGCTTTTTTATAGGCCGCCTTGATTTCCAGGTTACCAAAGCTCATGTGCACCACGAGGTTGTGATACGCATGTGCCAGCTCATGCAGCGCGAAGTTCGGCATGCGCCGCTGCTCGGCTTCAAAGATGCGCACGTTGGTAAACTCGACCGTCTTTGCCATCACGGGATCGCGACCGTTTTCGCGAAGCCAGCCTGCATCGGGATGAAACTCGGCGCGTGGTCGTGTCTTCGGATACTCGGGATTGATCCACAGCGGCACCTTCTGCAATTCGGCCACCGCAGCCTTCGGCACGACGCGTACGATCTCATCAAGCTGCGCACGGAGCAGTTGCATCGCCTTCTCGACCGCGGGTGCCTCTTGCTCGATGAGCTTGGTGCTCACATGCACCTTCCAGCCAGCGATCAGGCGTTCATCATGCGACTTTGCTCCCGTGGCGGCTTGGAAACGTTCAAGTTGCAGCTTCTTGATCAAGCCGCGTGCTTTCATGAGACGTTCGGGCCACACAAAGCGTGGCGCTTTGGCTGGATCGTAGCCCGCGAGGTGGCCGGTGAGCCGCGTCTGCGGCTTCGTGTATTTCAAAACGGTGTCGCCAAACACCTCACGGCAAAGCGCGGCGAGTTGTGGGTCATACGTGATCAATTCGTCGCGTGTGTTGACGTGATTGTGCTGCGCATCGTTCTCGCGGTTGTTGTCGAACCAACTCTGCACACCCTCCGCCCAGTATTCGTGATGATTCGATGACGCGTAGGCTCCTTTCCATAGCCCCGCCTTCATTGCGGCGTCAAAAGCGGCCTTCAATCGCGTGTCGAAGGTCGGATCGACATTTGTCATGCCGCGCAGGTGCATGTTGTGTGCGAATTCGTGGATGAGGATGTTTTCTGTGTCATACGGATCACCGTCGTAGGCCAGCAGGTTCTCTTCCGCGCAGGAGCAAAAAGGATCGTCCTCGCTGCCACCAAGTCCGCGTGCCCGGGCATCCCAATATTCCTTCGACGTCAGTGCCGCATGGTCCTTCACTGGCTCCAAATGTGCGAACTCCGGCTGGTCCATCGTGAACTCATTGTGTGCCAGAATGCACAACCGTGCGCCACTGGCCGCCATCGCATCGCGAACATCCGGCCGTTTCGCCAACATCATTTCCACCAGATAAACAGCCTCTTTCACCGCAAACGGATTCACTTTCTCCGAAGCCACGATGGGAAACGCACCCACGCTGGCCCGTTGCGTGTAAAACGCGGGAACGCCATCCGTCGTCGCCGGATCGTAGCGGAAGCCCTGCACACGAACCCTGCTCACCACATCGGTCTCACGCTTTCCATCCACAATGACAAACCGGTGACCGATCGTCGTGCCGATGACCTTATCCTTGCCGGGTTCGATCTTGCCATTGGAGACACGATGCCCATCGTTCATCTCCCAATACACCTCCACCGCATTCGGCGCGGCATTGATGATTTGCAGCTTCGGGCGGTCCAATGCCAGGACCGTTGTTGAAACGAGCAACAAGAAGATGGTGGTAAGCTTCATAGAAAGCGGTCTGGTGACATCAAATCGAGCGCCACAGGCGATTTTTCGCCGCAAAGCAAATCCGCGACGATTTTCCCCGTCGCGGGAGCGAGGCTCAAGCCCATCATCGCATGGCCGGTGGCGATGGTGAGATTCTTCCAGCGCTGCGTGCGGCCAATATAGGGCATGCCATCTGGTGAAACGGGGCGCAGGCCGCTCCAGGGCTTCACGTCGGCGAAATCGCGTTCTTCAAAAGCGGGGAAGTAATTCGGAAAGGCCCGTGTGATGCCGCGCACGCGGCGCTGGGTGATGGATTCGTCCGTTCCGGACATTTCCATCGTGCCGCCGACACGCAGAGATCCATCCATCGGCGTCACCGCGAGCCGCGCCTCGGTGCAGATGCTGCACAGCTCGGGAAGCTGCTTCGGATTCGTCAGCGTGACGCTGTAGCCTTTGCCGGCCTGCATCGGCAGCTTCAAATCGAGTTCCTTCGCCAGCTCCGCCGACCACACTCCGCCACACAGCACCACTTCTTGACCCTCCACTGGACCTTTTGACGTCTTGACTGCTTGCAACGCTCCACCTTCGACTTCGAAACCCTTCACCTCCGTCTCCCACAGCATTTCGACACTGAGACGTTCCAATTCCGCTTCCAGTGCAGCGATGAAGCGTCCCGGTGAGAGATGGCAGTCCTTCGGGAAGAACACGCTGCCGCAAACATCCATAGTCACCGCAGGATCGAGTGCGGTGGTGGCTTTCGCATCAAGAACCTCGGCGGGGATGCCGAGTTTGTTCGCCGTCGCGGCCATATGGGCTTCTTCATCGAGCGTCTGCTGTTTTTTGCACAGCATGAGCAGTCCCTTTTTCACCAAACCGAAGTCGAGGCCGATCTCTTCGAAGCATTGACGGCTCAGCAGGCTCAAATCACGCAGCACGGGCGCGGCGGCATCGACGCGCTGCTTTGTGGCGGCTTTCCAGAACTGCAGGCCCCAGGTGAGCAGATCGAGATTGAGCCGTGGCTTGATGTAGAAGGGCGATTCGGGATTCCACATCCACTTGAGGCCGAGCTTCACCATGCCCGGAGCCGCCAGCGGAATGAAATGACTCGGCACGATCATGCCCGCATTGCCAAACGAGCACCCATCGCGCTGACGCGGCTTTTGGTCGATGATCGTCACCTTCATGCCGCGCCGGGCGCAGTAAAGCGCCGTGCTGAGGCCGATGACGCCTGCGCCGAGGATGGTGACGTGTTTGGGTAGCATAGGCTTTCTAGCCTGTGGATTTGAAGTTGAAAAAGACGTTCATGAACGAACACAGGCTAGAAAGCCTATGCTACTCGTCTTGGTCGCTTTGGCAGCCAGCGCCGCAATTTTTGCCAAGCTCACAGGCTGGACGTGCTGCGTGTGCTCGTTAGCATCGGTGCATGGACCAAAATTGGACTGACAAGATCGTGATCATCACCGGCGGTGGCGGCGGCATGGGACAGGCGACGGCGAAACGTTTCGCCGAGGCCGGTGCGAAGACGTTTGTGTTTGGACGCACGCTGGATTCGCTGCAGGAAAGCGCCGCGCTCTCTCCGAACATCATCCCGGTCGTCTGCGACGTGGCGGACAGCGCCAGCATCGCCACGGCGATGGCGGAAGTGCTCAGACACGGCACCCCCCACGCCCTCATCCACACCGCGGGCATCAACACGCCGGATCGCTTCATGGCGCATGCCGATCCGTCGAGAATTGCCAGCGAGGAGAGCTGGCGGAAGGTCATGGAGATCAATGTCATCGGTGTGGCGAACATGATCCAGGCCGTCGCCAAGCCAATGGCGGCGAGTGGTGGCGGCAAGATCGTCGTCGTGTCGTCCACGGCAGGGCATGGCTATGATTCCTTTGCCGGAGTGCCTTACACCGCGAGCAAGTGGGCCGTACATGGCATGCTTTTCACCGCCCGCATGCAACTCAACGCGCACGGCATCGTTGTCTCTGAATACGCCCCCGGCGAAGCCGACACTCCGCTCGTCAAAAAGCGCCCCGTGCAGCCCTCCGCCAAGCATAAGGAAGCCATGATCACCTGCGCCGATTGCGCCGACGCCATGTTCTTCATCGCCAGCCAGCCGCACAGCATGAGCATCGTCCAGCTCCCCGCCTACCAGCCCTTCGGCGGCATGCCGCCGCAGATCACGCTGCCGTGGCTGGATGCGTTTGAGATCACGCCGAGGTGACACTGCTGATTAAGGTCTCAAATGACGCACCAAAAACTCCATGCGCAAACGTGAACCATACGGCGTCTCGGCTGCGCCGTGGCCGGTGCCAATGATGGGCATATAGTCGAAGGTCTTTCCCTCTTTCTGCAAGGCACCGACGACCTGTGTGGTGCTGGCGGGATCGACGTTGGTGTCGAGTTCGCCGACGATGAGGAGGAGATGGCCTTGGAGCTTGTGCGCGTCCTCTTTGTTGCTGCTCTTGATGTAGCTCTCATCCACGGGCCAGCCCATCCACTGCTCGTTCCACCAGATTTTGTCCATGCGGTTGTCATGACACCCGCAGTCGGCGACGGCCACTTTGTAGAAGTCGTGATGATCGAGCAGCGCACGCATGGCATTCTGACCACCGGCGCTGCCGCCGTAGATGCCGACGCGGCTCAAATCCATCCAAGGGCGTGATTTCGCGGCTTCTTTGATCCAGAGCTTTCGATCTGGGAATCCGGCATCTTTGAGATTTTTCCAGCACACGTCGTGGAAGGCCTTGCCGCGATGATTCGTGCCCATGCCGTCGAGTTTGACGACGATGAAGCCCAACTCGGCGATCTGATGCATGCGGAGCTGACGATCAAAATCCTTTGGCGCAAAGGCTCCGTGTGGCCCGGCATAGATGTCCTCGACGATGGGATATTTTTTCGCGGCGTCGAAGTTGGAAGGCTTGATGACGATGCCGTGGATCTCCGTTTTGCCATCACGACCCTTCGCCACGAAGCGCTCCGGCATCGTCCAGCCTGCGGCGAGCAGCGCGGAGGCATCCGCCTTCTCCAAATCGCACACGAGGCTGCCATCGCTGCTGCGGCGTAGTTCGGTGACGGGTGGATGATCGGCGAGGGACCAAGTGTCGATGAAGAAATCGCGTTTCGGCGAGAACTCGACGCGGTGGTTGCCATCGCCAGCCGTGAGGTGCTGGAAGCCGCTGCCGTCGAAGTTCACCCGGCAGAGATGCAGATGATAAGGGTCCTCCACCGGCCGTAAGCCGCTCGCGAGGAACCAAATCTCCCGCTTCGCCTCATCGACGTGCAAAACCTCGCGCACCGGCCACTGGCCCTTGGTGATTTGATGCTTCGGCTGGCCCGTTTTCACGTCGTAGAGCCAGAGATGGCACCAGCCGTCGCGTTCGCTCATCCAGATGAGTTCGCCGCTGCCGTGCAGCCAGTGTCGCCAGCTTTTTCCGGAGTAGTGGATGAAGGTCTTCGATGTTTCCTCCACCACCACACGCACCGCTCCCGTCTCCGCATTCGCGGCGAGGATACGGTAAAGCTGATGGCCGCGTTGGTTATAATCGAAGTAGAACTCGCTGCTGTCCGGTGCCCACGTCACATCGATGCGGCCTTCGGTGTTGAAAGGAGTTTCATACAAGTCTCGCGGCACGCGAATTTTCCGCCCATCCGCCTGCGTGATCGCCAATTGCGGTTTTGGCAAAGCATCACCCGGCTTGATGTAGTCGATGACTTTGGTTTTCGGCTGTAGGCCATCCTTGGGCGAAGAATCGACGATGGTAACTTTGCGGATTGGGACCAAGTCGGGTTCATTGGTGACGACACACGAGCCATCGGGCGATTTGAAACCTAGCTCGGGCTTCTTCGACTCATCCTTGGTTTTCGTGAGGCCTTTGCCGTCGATGATGAGCGTTTTCACTGTCGCTTCGGCCTCGACGATGGCGAGGTGTTCGCCGGTGCGGCTTGTGATGAGCCAGACATGGCCTTCATAAGTGTGCTGCTCCCGCTCAGCGCCAGCACGGATGCCGCCGTAGCGGAGGTGCTCGCCTTGCTGGTCGATCCAGAAGAGATCGACATCTTCACCGAGCTTGTTGATGAACTTGAAGCCGGAGGATTCGCCGGTGCGCTTGGTGGGACGTAACTCAATCTTCAACGCAGATGTCTTGGCGTCTTCGGAAACAATGCCGAGTGATTTAAGATCGGCGGCGGTCTGGCGTTTGCCGGTTTCGGCGTTGATGAGGACATACTCATGCGTCTGCGGTCCAGTCTGGACGCGATACCAAAACGTTTTGCCATCTGGGAGCCAATGCGCCTGCACGCGGTCGCGGAAGACTTTGTTCTCCGTCCGCTTCGACAGGCTGAGCGCATGGTCGAAGTCAGCAGACATGGCTGCGGTGGCACAGACGAGTAGTAAAAGTGATTTCATGCGAAGCCGAATTGGAAAGGATCGTTTGGGTCGAGGATGAGCGTCGATTCCGCCGTGATGTAAGCCTGGCCGGTGATGGTGGGGATGATCCCATCAATCGTGGCTTCGTAGCTGCCTTCAAACACGGACCCGAGGATGCTTTCCTGCCGCCATACCTCGCCTGGAGAGAGTTTTCCGTCCGCTGCAAGACAGGCGAGTTTCGCACTCGTGCCGGTGCCGCAGGGGGAGCGGTCATATTCGCCACCAGGACACAAAACGAAGTTCCGGCTGTGATTCGCTGCCTCATGCGGCGGCGCGAAAAGCTCGACGTGATCGACTTCGGGATAGCCGGCAGCTCGCACGACCTCGCGCATCGCGAGACTGGCCTGCGTGAGCTGCGGGACGTTTTGCAGCGTGAGTTCGAGTCCGTGATCGGAGACGAGGAAGAACCAGTTTCCACCCCAGGCGACATCTCCGGTGACTCCACCGGCCTTCACGGCCTTTGCCTGGCGATACGCAGTCACATTGCGAATGCTCACGCGACCATCGTCATGCAGTGTGGCCGTCACGATGCCCACCGGCGTCTCCACGCGATGCTCGCCAGCGGAAATGCGCCCCAGATGCTTCAGCGTCCCAATGAGGCCGATCATGCCGTGTCCGCACATGCCGAGGAGGCCGACATTGTTGAAAAAGATCACGCCAGCCGCACAGGTCGCGTCTTTGGGCTCCACGAGCAACGCGCCGACGATCACCTCGTGCCCGCGCGGCTCGCAGATGATGGCGCGGCGGTAGGTTTCGAGTCGATCGGCAGTCACACCGCTCAAGACCACGCGGGTGGGCTCGCCGCCGGTGTGGGAGTCGATGATAGGAATGCGCAGCATGGCCACACGGTGGCCAGCGATCGAGTCGCATCTTGGCTGATTCCGGCAGAGGAGGCGTGATTTCGCTCAAATCGTGGCTAGTCAGTGGGCCACGGATTTCACCACCTCGTCGAGCAGCGCGGCATCCATCTCGGTGAGGTGGCAGCGCTCGGGGAAGCGGCCTTCTTTGACGTCGGCGATGTATTCGCTGAAGGCGGCGATGCGCTCGTTTTGCAGACGGCGGTTTTCTTCGGCGAAATTACGGTAGGACTTGGCGTGGCGCGGGATGCGCTCGTCGTAGTCGCCGAGAATGTCGCATGAGAAGAGGAACTGCGTGTCACAGCCCGTGCCGGAGCCGAGGGACATGAGGAGCATGCTCGTCTGCTTGCAAAGCCACGACGCGAGGTTGTGCGGCACGATTTCGATCTCGGCGGCATAGGCACCGGCGTTTTCGAGTTCCTTCATCTTGCGGTAGAGCGCCTTCGCCTCCTCCACTGTCTTGCCGAGGCTGCGGTAGCCGGTCCAGGTGACATGACGCGGCACCATGCCGATGTGGCCGACGACGGGGATGCCTTCGCGAGCCATCGCCTCGATGATGAAAGGGCTGCACGAGCAATAAACGGAGCTGGCACCCATTTCGAGGGCGCGGAAACCGGTGCGGATGGCCTCTTCCTGCGTGGCCATGCCATGCGGCGTGGAGCCGGAAAGGAAGGCCGTGGGCGCGGCGGCGACGAGCAGCGGCAGTCGCGCCTGCGCCTCCGGTGAGTCAAAGCTGCAGCTCATGAGGTCGATGCCCGCAGCTTCCGCAGCTGTGGCCTCCTCTGGCGACTTCACATGGATGTGTGTGAGGCAGCGTTTGCCTTTGAGCTTAAGGAGATCGTGAACGGTGTATTTTTTGCGCGGGCGGACCATGGCGGCCCGAGGATGAAGGTAAAGCCGCCTGGATGCAACCGCACAAAGCGTGCGTCACGCTGGCCGCTGCATGAGCGCCTCGCGGATGATTTTGAGCACCTGGTCGCGCTCGGCTCCGGCGATGGGCAGACGCGGCTCGCGGACCCATTCTTTGCCAAGGCCGGTCTCCTGGCAGAGAAGCTTGATGTATTGCACGAAGTGGATGTGGGTATCCAGCTTCATGAGCGGCTGTGCCCAGCGGTAGAGGGCGCGGGCCTCGTCCCACCGGCCTGCTTGGGCGAGATCCCAGAGCTGTTGGTTCTCCTTCGGGAAGGCGATGCCACTGCCAGCGACCCAGCCGTCGATGCCGAGGATGGCGGATTCGAGGAAGAGATCGTCCACGCCGGTGAAGATCTGGTAGCGATTGCCGGTGAGGTTACGCAGCTCAGTGATGCGGCGGGTATTCGCGCTGCTCTCCTTGATGGCGGCGAGATGGGGGATGTCGGCCAGTTCGACGAACATCTCCGGCGTGACATCGGTGTGGTAGCCGACGGGGTTGTTGTAGAGCATCCAGGTCAAAGGCGTGGCCTTGGCCAGTGTTCGGAACCAGTGTTGCGTCTCACGCGGGTCGGTCTTGTAAACCATCGGCGGCATGATCATGAAACCGGCCACGCCGAGCTTCTCGCAGTCCTGCATGTAGGAAGTCCCGGCATGGGTGCTCATTTCCGCCACGCCGGTGATGACAGGCACACGTCCGGCGGCCACCTCGATGGCGTGTTTCACCACAGCGCGCTTTTCCTCGGGTAACATGCATTGATTCTCGCCCAAAGATCCGCAGACGATCAATCCAGCGACGCCAGACTCGATGACGGCCTCCCAGTGCCGCGTGCAGGCCGCGAGATCGAGGGATTGATCCTGGTGCATCTGAGTGACGACTGCCGGAAAGACGCCGGTCCATTGGGGAGGAGACATGGTGTAGGTTGAAACACGTTCCGCGAAGGGTCTTGATTGCTTTTTGGCAGCGAACCTGCCAAATCAGCCAAAGCATGTCCTCCTCCGGCCCATTCTCCGAGCACGCGGTTACTGAGGCGCTATTCGATGCGCTACCAGATGTGGTATTTTTCATCAAGGACACGTCAGGACGTTATGTGCGGGTGAATCAGACGCTGGCGAATCGTTGCGCAGGTGGAGACAAGACGAGGCTGATTGGGAAACGACCAGCGGAGGTGTTTCCGGCGGCGCTGGCGACGAGTTATGCACGTCAGGACGAAACGGTGCTCAAAACAGGGAAGCGCGTCGATCATCAGCTCGAACTGCACATCTATCCCGGTGGCAAGGCGGGCTGGTGTCTGACAACGAAGCATCCGTTGTGCGATCCGAGTGGCAGAATCACCGGCGTGACGGGCATCTCGCGTGATTTGAACGCGCCGGGTGACAAAGCGAGCGGCTTCGCCGAACTCGCGACGGCTTTGAAACTGATGCAGACGCGTTACACGGAGAGTCTGCGAATCGAGGACATCGCGAAGAGAGCGGGGCTGAGCGTGTATCAGTTTGAGCAGCGGGTGCAGCGGTTGTTTCAGATGAGCCCGCTGCAATTGTTGCACAAACTGCGCCTGGATGAGGCCACGCGATTGCTGCGCGAGACGGACATGTCGCTGGCCGACATCGCCATCGAAACGGGCTGGTGTGATCAAAGTGCCTTCACGCGTCACTTCAGCCGCTACACAGGGATGGCTCCGGGCAAGTTTCGCAGCATCCGTGCGTAACGGGACTTGAGGCCCGCTTGCAACAGACCAGCCCTTGCCTGCGTAGTGGCCTCGTGCGTCAGACTTGGACATTCGTCATCTTCGGTGCCTTCAGCGTTCTTTTGCTGACAGGCAGCGCCTTGTCGGCGGAGGCGCTCGCTCAAAAGATCGACGCCGTGCTTTTCGCTAAGCCGCCTTCACAGGCCGAAGATGCGGAGTTCCTGCGGCGTGTGTGGTTCGATTTTGATGGAGGGATTCCGACAGCGGACGAGGCACGAGCGTTTTTGGCGGACAAGACCGCGGACAAACGGACGAAGTTGATCGACAAGCTCATCTCGGCCCCGCGATTCGCGGTGCGGATGGCGGACGCGTTTCATGTGATGCTCATGGAGCGCCGGGGTGACAATGAGGCGTGGAAAGCGTGGCTGGTGGAGAGTTTTAAAACCAACAAGCCCTGGGATGCGATGGTGCGCGAGATGCTGGCGCCGGATTTCCTCGATGAGAAGCAGCGCGGAGCCGGTTACTTCATCACACGGCGGTTGGAGAAGGTGGGGCAGCAGGACACTGACTATCCCGGCCTTACCCGCGATGTCGGGCGCATGTTCATGGGCATCGACTTGCAGTGCTGCCAGTGCCACCGGCATCTAAGCGTCAGTGACTACAAGCAGATCGACTTCAGCGGCCTCTACTCCGTCTTTCAGAACCTCAAGCTTCAGCCAGCTGACGACAAACACAAGACCCCCTGGCTCAGCGAGGGCCTCATCGCGGCCAAATACGAGTTCGTTTCCGTCCTCACCGACAAAAAGGCCCAAACCGCGCCGCGCATCCCCTTTGGCGAGGAAGTCATGATTCCCGTCTCCACTGGCGACGACGCATGGCTGGTCAAACCCGACCGCAAAACCAAGGAAGTCGGCCAGCCGAAGTTCAGCCCGCTGCGTGAGATCGCGCAACGCGTGCCAGCGCCGGAGAACGCGCTGTTTGCCAAAAACATCGCCAACCGCGTGTGGTTCCTATTCATCGGCAAAGGCATCGTCGAGCCGCTTGATTTGCATCACACCGAGAATCCGCCCGCACATCCCGAGTTGCTCGATCTGCTCGCCAAAGAACTCGCCGCACATCATTTCGACCTGCGCTGGCTCATTCGCGAAATCGCCCTCACACAGACCTACCAGCGCTCCGGTGCTCACCAACGTCATCTCACCGCCGAGCAGCAGCTCCGCGCCTTCCTCATCGCCACCGTCGAGCGCGAGCGGCTCGAAAAGAACCCCAAGCCCGACGTGAAGGTCGATGCGCTCAAATACAACCTCGCCGACTTCGAAAAAGCCTTCGCCGCCGCGCTCGCCAATCCCGCGAAGGAACCGGAACTTGCCGCGAACCCATCGCTGCGCAGTGCGTTGTTCCTTCGCAACAGCGATCACGTTCAGTGGGCGCTGAAACCGCGTACGGGCAATCTGATCGACCGTCTGGCCAGACAAACCGATCCTGTCGAAGACCTTTATCTTACCGTCCTCACCCGCCTGCCTGACGCTGAAGAAAAAGCACAACTCAAGTCGTGGATTGCCGCTCATGCTGACGACAAATCGAAGGCGCTCGGCGATTTCGCCTGGGCCCTGCTCAGCTCGACAGAGTTTTTTGTGAACCACTGACGTTATGAATCCTCTCTGCTCGCCACGCGATCACACACTCTCCCGCCGTGCATTTCTCGGCGGCGGGCTGGGCCTGCTGGCGTCACCGCTGTTCGCAGAAGCGATGAAGCAGCGGGACAAGCAAGTGCTGTTCGTGTGGCTGGACGGCGGGATGTCGCAGCTTGAAACGTGGGATCCTAAACCGAACACGGAGTTTGGCGGGCCGTTTCGCAGCATTCCCACTTCAGTGCCCGGCATCCATTTTGGTGAACTCATGCCGAAGCTGGCCAAGCAGATGCACAAGCTCTGCGTGGTGCGCAGCATGTCCACGAAAGACAACGCGCATTCGTCTGGCGTGGACCGCATCCAGCGTGGTGATCCAAAAAATCGCGGTGTGCCGTATCCACATTTCGGCGCGGGCGTTGCGAAGCTGCTGGGACCGGGCACGAGCGGGCTGCCGCCCTATGTGTGGATCAAACCGGGCAGCGGGGGCTTCCGTGCGGAAGACGCGGGCTTTCTGGGGCCGAAATACGGCTCGCTGGCCTTTGGCGATGGCAAGCCGCCGGACAATCTGCTGCGCCATCCCGACATCAGCGCGGAACAGGACGCCGCGCGCAATGAACTGCGGCAGATGCTTGATCAACGTTTCGCTAAACAGCGTGAGAAGCGTGTGGTGGAGGCGAATGCGTCCGTTTTTGACATGGCGGAGAAGCTGATGGCCCGAGCCGATATTTTTGATACCTCCAAGCTGCCGGAACGTGATCGCGACCGCTATGGGCGGCATGATCTCGGCCAGCACATGCTCGTGGCGCGGCAGATGCTTGAGGCAGGCGTGCGGTTCGTCAAAGTCACCAGCTATGGCTGGGACACGCATGGCGACCACTTCAATTCTCAAACCACGATGGTTCCGAAGTTCGACCAGGCCTTCAGCGCGATGCTGGAAGACCTGGAGTCAAGCGGACTGCTCAAAACGACACTCGTCATCTGCTTGAGTGAATTCGGCCGCACACCGCGCATCAACGGCCATGTGGGCCGCGATCACTGGCCGGAGGCCTGGAGCATCGCCATGGCAGGCCACGGTGTTAAGCATGGCATGGTGGTGGGCGAGACCAATGAGCGCGGGACTGAGGTGAAATCGCAGCCGTTTGACATCGGCGCGGCGTTTCACACCTGGTATCAGGCGCTGGGCATCGACTCTCACAAGGTGGAGTTCGACAACGCGGGGCAGCCACTGCCCATCGCGCATGATGACATGCTGCCGATCAAGGAGGCTCTCGCGTGATGAAACTGGAGCCGAAACAGATCGCGGAGTTCAAATCGGAGCGCCAGATCAGCGCGGCGCGGTTCAGCCATGATGGCAGCATGCTCGCGGCGGTGGGTTATGAGCCGATAGTGAGGCGCTGGGCCTTCGATGGCAAGGCGGTGACACCGCTGCCTGCCATCGAA
The DNA here is from genome assembly GCF_034366625.1 of Prosthecobacter sp. Classification (NCBI taxonomy): domain Bacteria; kingdom Pseudomonadati; phylum Verrucomicrobiota; class Verrucomicrobiia; order Verrucomicrobiales; family Verrucomicrobiaceae; genus Prosthecobacter; species Prosthecobacter sp. Next base: position 1,352 of record NZ_JAXMIH010000001.1, on the reverse strand, counting down.
GGTTTTCATGGCTACAGCACGGCGCTGGCCTTTCATCCGAAGCAGCCGCGTTTGTTTGTGGCGGACTCTTGGGGCCAGTTGCGATGCATCGAGGGCGAAAAGACACTCTGGCAGCATGAATCGGCGCACGATGGCTGGCTGCGGCAGATCGCAGCTTCACCTGATGGCAGCCGCATTGCGACGTGTGGCAAGGATGGCTTTGTGCGGGTATGGGATGCGGCGACGGGCAAAAAACTGGCCGAGCATCAGGCTGGCGAAGATGTCTATGCGCTGACGCTGACGGACAGCATCACCTTTGGTGACATGCGCGGGCGGATTGAGACCTGGGATGTCGATTTGAAAAAGAAACAGCGCTCCTTCGATGCCTCAGTTCTTTACAAGCTCGACCGGCTTCAAGACCTCGGTGGTCTGCGCGTGCTGCTGTTCATTGATGGCGGCAAAACATTGCTCGCTGCTGGAACAACGCCGCAGAACGGAGCCACGCCGCAGAGCATCCCGACGATTTTGTTCTTCGACACGGCCACGGGCAAACTCACGAAGACTGTCACGCATGGCACAAACAAGGAAGGCTACGTTCATGATTTGGTGCAGCATCCGAATGGCTGCCTGATGGCCGTGACCGCAGGCACACCGGGCAGCGGGCAGCTCTTCCTGCTTGATCCTGCGGAGAAGGAAGCTTTTCACGAGAACAAGAAGATGGCCAACTGCCACGCTCTGGCGCTGCACCCAGATGGAAAGCATTTCGTGGTCACCTCGACCAATCGTGACAGCAATGGCAACGGCAAATCGCTGACCAAAGACGGCGCGTACAAGACGAACACGTCGCCGCTGCATCTGTTTGAGGTGTGATCCGCCTCACGCCAGCAGCGCCTTCACCACCTTCGCAGGGTTCACGCCGATGAGCTTGGCGTCGAGGCCTTGGAATTTATAGCTGAAGCGGTCGGCGTGGAAGCCGAGCTGGTGGAGCACGGTGGCGTGGAAGTCGCTGATGTGGAGCGGGTCTTTGACGATGTTGTAACTGAAGTCGTCCGTCTCGCCGTAGATCGCGCCGCCTTTGGCGCCGCCGCCGGCCATCCACATGGTGAAACAGCGCGGATGGTGGTCACGACCGTAGTTTTCCTTGGTGAGGCCGCCTTGGGAGTAGATCGTGCGGCCGAATTCGCCGCCCCAGATGACCAGCGTATCGTCGAGCAAGCCGCGGCGCTTGAGATCAACCAGAAGCGCGGTCGTCGCTCTATCGCTGTCGGCGCACAGGGTGCGGTGACGGTTGTTGTTGTCTTCGTGCGTATCCCAGGGCTGATTGTTGTTCGGCGCGAGGTAATAGACCTGCACGAAGCGCACACCGCGCTCGC